>DASYCE010000001.1 GCA_036500345.1 Gemmatimonadales bacterium
ACCACGCTCCATGTTGCCGCTCGAGATGCACCCCGCGCGGGCCGCGGGGTCGCGTCTCTCCAACCACTTGCAGGAGGGATCTGATGCGATTTCGTGTGCTGGCTCTCCCCTTGGCGTTCCTTGCGGTCGGTGCCGCGCAGCTCAACGCGCAGGCATTCAAGGCAGGCACCAATTACATCGGTCCATCGATCTCGCTCGCAACGTATGGGAGCACCGTCGCCTTCGAGGGGAATTTCGAGCACGCGATCAATGACAAGTGGGGCTGGGGGCTGTCGGCGGGATACTGGTCCTATGGCGTGGTCGACTTCAACTACCACGTCATCCCGGTCGCCGGGACCGTCGCATACCACTTCACGGTCAGCAACGAAAAGCTCGACCCATTTGTCGGTGGCTCGGTGGGCGTCTTCATCTTCAGCTGCAGCGGCGCGCACGGCGATTGCGGCGCCGGCGCCCGATCGACCGGCTTGCTCATCGGGCCGTTCGGCGGAGTCCGCTATTGGCTGAAGGACAATCTCGCGCTGACCGGACGCGTCGGATACGGCATCGGCTTCCTGACGGCCGGCGTCGACTTCAAGATGTGATCTGCAGTCCCTGTTGCTGACTTGTTCCGGAGTCTCGATGCGATTGCGTCTTGCCACGTTGACGGTCGTCCTGGCGCTTGTCATCGCTCCCCGCGCGCCGGCACAGGCACAGACACAGGCACAGGCACAGGCGCCGAAAAGTGCCGAGGTGCTGACCAACCAGTCCGTGGTCCAGATGGTTCTCGCCAAGGTGCCGAAGGACGTGATCCAGGCGAAGGTGCAATCGACCAGGAGTGACTTTGATATCTCCGTTTCCGGCCTGATCGGCCTCCAGGCGAACAAGGTGTCGGCCGACCTCATGAAGGCGATGATGTCGGCCGGCGCCAAGAAACCGTCCACCGAAGTCCTGACCAACGAGTCCGTGATCAACATGGTGGCATCGAAACTCCCCAAGGATGTCATCCTCGCGAAAATCCAGTCGACCAAGAAGAACTTCGACATCACGAGCGATGGCCTTGTGTCGCTGAACACCAACAAGGTGCCGAAGGAAGTGGTGACCGTGATGATGGCCGCCGGTCACTGAGACCACTGCGGCGGCCCGGTTCGATTCCTGACCCCTACTCGAACAAGTGAGATGCCGATGTTCCGCACCAGATGCTGGTCGGGCGCGTTGCTGGTCGTGCTCGGAGTGGGAACGGTGGCCGCGCAGCAACCAGAGCTGGTCCGCGTCCGCGCCGACCGTGCCAATGTCCGCGTCGCGCCGTCGATTGATTCGATGGTGACCCGGGTCCTCTCCAAGGGGACAGTCCTGACCGCCGTCGGGCACGACAGCGGATGGGTCAAGGTCGAGCTCGCCGAGTTGCAGCTCAAGGGGTGGATCGCGCGCAACCTCGTGGAACCGGTGACCGCTGCGGGCGCTGCACCGGTCGCTGCCGCGACGAAGGCCGCCAGCATGCAGGAGAGCTCAGCATCAGCTCCGGCAACGTCAACCGCAGCGTCGGCGACGCGTGCCGAGCCACCGCCGCCACCACCACCAGCGCCCTTGTCATCGACGCGGCCCGGCGCTGCGAACGCTTCCCCGACGAGCAACTTGCCACCGATGGCGGCGGCGACCGCCGCCGCGAGCACCGATGACCGGATGCACGTACAACTAATTGCCGGTTGGCTCCGGACGACTGGCGCAGGCAGTGACGCCAGCGGCAATGCGGTCCACGGAATTCGTGGCGCGGTCGGATTTGTGGTGCCCGTCGCGAGTGGCGTCGGGATCATGCCGGAACTTGGTGTCAATCGGTACACCAGGACGACCACGGACAACTCGTTCGGTGTCGAGAGCACTTCCTCCCTGGTCGAGTACGACGCAGTGGCGTCGTTCCTGGTCCGTCCCAGGTTCGGGTCGGAGAGCGCCAGCTTCTTCATCGTGGCCGGACCCACAATCACCTACGACGTCCACTGCAATGCATCGACTTCCGGCGACGGCTTTTCGTTCTCGGGTTCCTGCACCGGAAGCGGCAGCGACCGGTTGGACTACGGAATCACTGGCGGCGCCGGCGCGCAGCTCGGCCCACTGGTTCTCCAGGTGCGGTACACCTTTGGCCTGCACAACTTCGATTCGGATTTTGGTGGAAGCCTGAGGACGCGTACGCTTTTGCTCAGCGGCGGCCTGATCCTCTAGCCAAGCGGCAGGATCTGCACGCTGGTCCCGGCCGGGAGCGCAGCATTCCCTGCCGGGATCAGCGCCAGCGCGTCGGCGCGTGCAATCGAGGTGAGAAAGCCCGACCCCTGCGGGCCGGTGGGGACGACTCGCCGCTCGCCATCGTCGGCGCATTCGATCACGCACCGGATGTACTGATCGAGGACTGGCTCCCGGGGGAAGTCCTGCGTGAGCACGGCGCGTTGCCACCGCCGCGCCGGCGACCGGCTTCCTCGCATGATCGCGATCGCCGGCCGGCCGAAGAGCTCGAAGGTCACCATCGCGCTCACCGGATTCCCGGGCAGCGCGAGCCACGGCAGTCCGCCGGGAAAGACGCCGAAGGTGGTCGGCCCGCCCGGGCGCATCCGGACCCGGTCGAACGGCGTGACCACGCCCAGCGCCGTCATCACTTCTCGCACGTGGTCGTGATCGCCCACGCTCACGCCGCCCGCCGTAATCAGCAGGTCAATCTGCTCAGCCGAGACAATCCGTTCCTTCAGAGCGCCGCAGCTATCGGGGGCGATGCCGAGCGGAACCGGCACCGCGCCGGCATCGCGCACCAACGCCGCGAGGGCCGGTCCGTTGACGTCGGCGAGTGACTGGGATGCGAGGACCCGGTCGACCTGGTCCAGGCTCACCACCTCGTCACCGGTGGCCAGGATGCCGACGCGCGGCGCCCGATGGACCATCGGATGGGTGATGGCCAGCGCGGCGAGCAGTCCGATCTGCCGTGGGCCGATCTCCGTCCCCGCCGCGAACGCCACGGCGCCGCGCTCAAGGTCAGCGCCTCCTCGGCGAACATTGGCCCCCGCGTCGCGGGCGTCGACGATCTGGACCATCTCCCGTCCCCGGTCGGTGTCTTCCTGGCGCACCACACTATCGGCGCCGGCGGGGACCGGGGCACCGGTGAAGATCCGCATCGCGTCGCCGGCTTCGACGGTTCGGTCGGGGAATGTCCCGGCCTGGCTCGTTCCGACGACGCGCAGCGAGACGGGACGGCTACGCGTGGCGCCGTGGAGATCGGCCGCACGCACCGCGTATCCGTCCATGGCGGCGTTGGTCCAGGGGGGCAGCGGAATGGTGGCGCGAACGTCGTCGGCGAGGATGTGGCCGACCGCATCGGCGAGGGGAATTCGGACCGCCGGCTGGGGGATGAGCTGCGCCGCAATCGCGCGCTCGGCGTCGTCGGCCGACACGACGCGCATCGGCTAGTAGCGTCTCCCGCGGTTCTTTTCGAGCACGACGTCGAAGCCCACCATCACGCTGATGACGTGCCTGAACGCGTGCGTGATTGATGGGACGAATCCCTGGCCCTCGGAAACCGGTCCGGCGACCATCGACAGCGGCAGCCACGTTTCGCGCACTTCAGCCCTGATCTGGTAGCCGCTGCTCGGTGCGGTCGCGAATCCCGCGGCGAGTGACGCGCTGACCCGGATCGGCTTCCAGGCGGGATCGCGGTACACCGTGAGTTGCAGCACCGCGGTGTCGGCCACCACGCCGTAGATCGACTCCATTTCGACCGTGCTGAGCGGGGTGAACGCGAGTCCCGCCATCCCCTTGAAATAGGGCTGGATCAACGTGCGCGTCAGTGGCCGATAGATCGCGCCTCCCTGCATGGTGGTCACCGACGCGGGACGCTGGTCGCCTTTCAGTGCGTTGCACGCAGCCGCCAGGTCGGGATCGCCGTTGTCGTGGACGATGGTGCATCCATCGGTGGAACCGAGGCCGAGATAGGTGAACTCCCCCGTGAAGCCGAAGTGGGGCCTCGGGAAATAGGTCACCGATCCGCTCAGCGAAATATCGGACCGGAGTTCACGGGTGAGATGCCAGGTCTCCGGATTGCAGCTCAGGCCAACCGAACAGATCGGCTGGTCGACATCCCAGAGGTGCAGCGACGAGACATACCCGCCCGAGATTCCCACGGCGAGGCGCGCCTGATCATTGGTACGCTGGGCGGAGAGGTTGGTCGTCGCGGCGAAGAGCACGACCGCTGCGGTACGGCATGCGAGCACACGGTGACGCTCGATCATCGAAGACTCCGCCCTACTCCAGAGGGTCAGCCAGTTCCGGTGCAATCGGCCCAGAGCGTGGCATCCTCCGCCACGCGGACTCGTTCCAGCTCCACACCGGAAGGGAGACGTGGTGCGATCTGGCGCCAGCACCATGCCGCGAATGCTTCGCACGTCGGCAGCCATCCCCTCGACGCGAAATCAGCGATCGCTTCATTAAGGTGGCGTCCGTCGATCGGTTTGGCGATCTCGTCGGTCAGAATGCGGTCAAGGAGGGCAAGATCGATCAGGGTCTGTCTGGCCTCGTCGATCACGCCGCCGACCGTGATCTCGATGCGATACAGATGGCCGTGATCGCCGGTTGGACCGGCATCCGGATAGCGATGGCGCGCGTGCAGCGAGATCGCCCGCGTCAAGGCACAGCGTGCTGTATTTTTCGTTACCACCATGCGAATCCGAAGCCGACCCGGATCTCCGGCGTCAACGTGTATTGCGAACTGACGCCGGTCGGATTGACCGCATTCGGTGCGGTGAGCGTTCCCGGCTGCTGCGACGGCTCGAGCGAGTACGAGGTCGGGTAGTCCAGCTTCCAGAACAATCCGCGAACCTCGGCGCGCAGATACAGCCGTTGCGACAGGAAGTACCGCGTTCCCAGCGAGGGGCCGAAGTAGACCTTGGTTCCGAACGAGTACCCCGATGTGTCGGTGGCCGGACCACTCTGCCCGTGCAGGAATCCGAAATTCGCAGCGGCGAACGGCGCGAATCCACGCCAGGTCTTGCCTCCGGTGACGTTGAGCTGGATCCCGATTTCGCCGGCAATGAGGCGCTGATTGAACAGGCCCTTGTTGCGCGTGGCAAGCGAGTCATTGGCATCGATGACCGATCGCACCGTCCCGGCGGTCCATCCGCCGAACGAGAACTGCAGGGCGTTCTTGCCGCGAAGGACGAAGCGTGCCCCTTCCGAATAGCCATTGCGCGGGCCGAGCTGCAGCAGGCCACCGGTGCCGAGGATCCGGCCGCCGAGGGCTTCGACGAAGGCACCGCGCTGGATTTCGTGATACGGTGACTGCGATGGCAGAAACCCCACCTGCGCGACGAGCGGGGCGGGGGCGAGGGCAAGGGCGAAGGCCAGGTAGGTGCGCATCCTCAAAACTAGCCTCGCAAGAGCGCTCGCCCCGTCATCTCCGCCGGCTGCTCGAGCCCCAGCAGCGCCAGGAGGGTCGGGGCGACGTCACAGAGCGCGCCGCCCGAGCGCAGCGCATGGGTGGTACCCAGCGCCACGAACGGCACTGGATTGGTGGTATGGGCCGTGTGCGGGCCACCGGTGGCGGGATCGATCATCTGTTCGGCATTGCCGTGATCCGCGGTCACCATGACCATCACATTTGATGCGGCCGCCGTCGCGAGGATCCGTCCGAGCGAATCATCAACCGTCTCGATCGCCTTGATCACTGCCGGGAGGACCCCGGTGTGCCCGACCATGTCGGCGTTGGCGAAGTTGGCGAGATAGAAGTCATGCTCGCGATGCTGCAGCGCGGTGCAGAGGACCTCGGTGATCCCGGCCGCACTCATTTCCGGTTGCAGGTCGTAGGTGGCGACCTTGGCGGACGGGACCAGCGTCCGCTCCTCGCCGGGCCACGGCGGTTCGTGACCGCCATTGAAGAAGTACGTCACGTGCGGATACTTCTCGGTCTCGGCGGTCCGGAACTGCCGCCGCTCGGCGCCGCTCAGCACTTCGGTGAGAATGCGGACCATCGAGAACGGGGCGAACGCCTGCGGCAGTGTGAAGGTCTGGTCGTACTGCGTCATCGTCGCGGCGAACAATTCCGGCCGCTCGCCGACGGGAAAGCCGGTGAATCCCGGCGAGGTGAGCGCCGCAACGATCTGCCGCATCCGGTCGGACCGGTAATTGAAGAAGAAGATGGCGTCTCCACCGCGCATCGTCGCGACCGGCTCGCCGTGCGCGGTGATGACGAGCGGCTTGATGAACTCGTCGGTCTCGCCGCGCGCGTACGCGTCGAGCACGGCAGGGACCGGATCCGCCGCCTGGATTCCGACGCCATGGACCATCGCGTCATATGCCAGACGGGTTCGATCCCACCGTTTGTCGCGATCCATCGCGAAGTACCGCCCGGTGAGCGATGCAATGACGGTGCGGCCCCCGCCGATACTGGCGATATCGCGCTGCAGTCCGGCCACCACATCGCCGGCGGACTTCGGCGGCGAATCGCGACCATCGAGGAAGCCGTGGATGGCAATGCGGGGAACATCGAGCTCGACCATCGCCGCGATGACGGCACGGAGATGGGCGTCGATCGCATGCACGCCGCCTGGGCCGAGGAGTCCGGCCAGGTGCACCGTGCTGCGATTCCTGATCGCGTGCGCGGCCACCGCTTCGATCGCCCGGAGGTGCTGGAATTCGCCGCGTTCGATGCTCTGGTTGATGCGGACGAGGTCCTGCGGGACGACGCGTCCGGCCCCGAGATTGAGGTGCCCGACTTCGCTGTTTCCCATCTGTCCCGCCGGCAGGCCGACGGCGAGTCCGCTGGCATCGAGGAGCGTCATCGGCGCGGTCGCGAGGAGCCGATCCCATACTGGTGTATTCGCCATCGCGATGGCATTGCCGTCGGTTTCGGTGCGCCACCCCCAGCCGTCCAGGACGAGGAGGAGCACTGCAGGCGAAGATCGAGTGGCGGGGCTCACGGTCAGTCGTGCTCCGGCGGTACCGGGAAGAGCAACGAAGGTAGCCGACCTGCGGGAACCGGCCAACCAGAACCTTTGACGTGCGACCTCACGCACGATAGACTGCCCACAATGCCACGCGTCTTCCGATTGGCTCTGTTCACGATGGCGATGGTTTGCGGCACGGCGCCGCGCCTCCGGGCGCAATCGCCGCGGCCGCTCGCGGTCGAGACTGACCTGGACAAGGATCCGTCCGGGATCGTCCTGCTGCATCTCACGCGTGGAACGCCGGTGACCACGGGGCCGGCTCGCGGCGAGTGGATCCAGGCAACAGTCGACGGATGGATTGCGCAGAATGCGCTGCGCGACGACAAGCGTGACGGATTCGACGTCAGCGTGAGTCCGACCGCCGGCACCACGCTTCGCGCCGGTCCCGCCAGCGGCGGGACGCTCGCGACCGCTCGGCTCGGCGCGCTCTTCGACCGGGTCGAGACGAGAGGTGGCTGGACCCATGTGCGGCGGACCGGGTGGATCGTGTCGAGCGCGCTGATTGCGCCGAAGACGAATCCGGTCGCGCCGAAGCCCAATCCGCCGCCGCCCGCGGCGCCACAGCCATTGGCGGCAGCCCCGGCGCACCCGGCGACGACGATTGCCGCCGGTGCTGCGATCTCGGCGTCAGCGGGAAGCGCTCCGGTTGCCACGGTCGAGGCGCCACTCCCCGCTGAAGTCGTCGAGCACAGGAACGGCTGGGCCCACGTGAAGATCGATGCGTGGGTGCACGATGCGACGCTCGGCAATGCACAGGCGCCGAACACGATCACGGCGGCCGAGATTCGCGCCGCTCCCGACAAGTACGTCGGCCAGACCGTGGAATGGACAGTGCAGATACTCGGCATCGAAACCGCCGACGAGTTGCGTCCCGAGCTTCCTGCCGGCGAACCGTATCTCCTGGCGCGAGGTCCGCTGCCGGAGAGTGGTTTCCTCTACATCGGGATCACCAAGGATGAGGCGCAATCGTTCCGGCGGCTGGAACCGCTCGCCCGGGTGAAGATCCGCGCGACGATCCGTGCCGGCCGCTCACGCTTCCTACCGACGCCGGTGCTCAACCTGGTCCGGCGTCTCGACTGAAGGACGGACCGTGAACGAACATCTCAAGGATCGCATCGAGCGCGCCATCGACAACCTGTCCGACGAGCGCGGCTACCAGATTCTCGACTACATCGAGTTCCTGGGCAGCAAGTACGCCGAGCGGTCCAGCCCGACCAACATCTTCGCGAAAATGACCGACAAGGCCGAAGACCTGCTGCGTGCGGGAAAGATGCCGATCGACGCCATCAGCGGGACGGTGACGTTCTTCGATGGGGCGTCGAAGGTGATGAAGGGACTCGCATCGGCGGCGCAATCGGTGGTCGAAGAGGCGTCGCGCACGGCGCAGAACATTGCGGCACAAAAACCACCCGCGACACCGTCAGCGGGCGAAGGGGAGTCCGCGTCGCCCGATCCGGGCGCAAAGCCGTGATGCGGCGGTAATCAGGAAATCGACAGGACCGGATCGCCGAGCGCCGCCATCTTCGGGCGCACGCCGAGACCCGGTTCCCGCGACGCAGCGAGCCGCCCGTGCTGTCGGCGTGGCGCGCCATCGGCAAATGCCACCGTGACATACGAGTTGAAATCGGTCGCCGAGAAAAGGAAGCGTTCCGGCGTGCTGTGGGCGAGGTGGGCAATCGCCGCGGTGATGATGTCGCCGCCCCAGGTGTCCTCGATCGTCATCGCGATGCCGAGCGAGACGCAGAGGTCGCGAATCTGTCGCGCACGGGTCAGGCCGCCGACCTTGGAGATCTTGAGATTGATCACGTCCATCGCGCCGTCTGCGGCACCGCGCACCACCATGCCGATCCCGTCGATCACTTCGTCGAGGATGAAGGGACGATCGGTGTGGCGGCGCACCGCGAGACATTCCTCGTACGAAGTGCACGGCTGCTCGAGGTAGACATCGACATCGCGCACCGCGCCGGCGACGCGAATCGCCGCGTGCTGTGTCCATCCGGTATTCGCGTCGGCAATCAGGACGTCACCCGGTGCCAGTACTCCTGCCGCCGCACGAATCCGCTCGATATCGGTGTCGGGATCGCCGCCGACCTTGAGCTGAAACTTGGTGTATCCCTCGCTGCGGTACTGCGCGATGTGCTGCGCCATCACGTCGGGAGGTTCCTGCGAGATCGCGCGGTACAGCGCGAAATCCTCGCCGGCGCGGCCGCCCATCAACGTCACTGCGGGGAGTCCGCAGGCATGACCGAGAATGTCCCAGCACGCCATGTCGATCGCCGACTTGACGTACGGGTGTCCGCGCATCGCGGCGTCCATCTGGTCGTTGAGGCGGGCGAGGTCGCACGGATCGGAGCCGATCAGCTGCGGCGCGAGTTCGGCGATCCCGGTCCGCGCACCGCGCGCATACGCCGGCAGATATGCCGGGCCGAGCGGACAGACTTCACCCCAGCCGGTGATGCCGGCATCGGTGTCGATCGCGACGACGGTCGAATCGAAGACCGTGACCGCGTTGCCGCCCGACCACTTGTAGCTCGCCTCGTGCAGCGGCAGGTCGATCTGATAGGCGCGAATGCCGGTAATTCGCATCAGGCGACCGATGCGGCGTTGCGCGATGCGACCCAGAGCGTTGCCGACGTGTAGAGCAGCACCACGACAACCACCCACTTCACCACGCTCAGGGGCAACTCCTTCACCAGGAACGCGGCGATGAAGACGCCGGGGATGCCGCCGATCGCGAGGCCGATCGCGGTGCGGCGATCGAATCGTCCGGCGCGAAAGAAGCGCAGCGCCGCGGCGGGGAGAATCAGCGACGCCGACGCAGCCATGATCGGGAAGACGGCCTTCTCGTTCATGCCGAGCATGTAGGTCATCGCCATCGTGGGGGCGTAATTGCCGATACCGAGCGACGTGAGCGAGCCGATCACCACGCTGCCGATGATCGCGACCACAAGCGGGAGGCCGGTGAAGCCCGTGGTGCCTGCGGTGTGCGAAAGATTCAAGAGCATCCGGACCGCCATGAACGCCGCAGTGATCACCAGGGCGATGGCCATGCCGCGCTGGATCGCGCGACGCGGCCAGTTCGCCACGATCCCGGCGCCGTACCACGCGCCGACCCCGCCGGCGAGTACCATCGTGACGATCGTCGGCAGGTCGATCAATCCGCCGAGGAGGATGATGAAGATCACCGCCTCCGTGATTGTCGGGATCGCATGACCGACATTCAGCGTGCCGGGGATATTCTCGTCCTCGACGATTCGACCGAGGCGGAGAATTGCCGTCGTCGTGGCAAACGATCCGATCCCGAGCGTGTCGAAGAAGTCGGTGACGGTGCCGAGGAGGAACAGCCCCGCCATCGGGGTGGCGCGTTCACGGCTGGCCGTGGTCGACGGAATGGCAGACATCAGGGTCCCTTCATGGAAACAGTGATGGCGCGGCGAATTCGGGATGTCGGAGTGACCGTTGATGATAGCGGAATCGGGCGCGCGCCGTGAGTCTCTCGGTTGCCTGCTTCTGGCGTCCGCGCTAGACTTCTGGATGTTCCCGCCTGCACAATTGTCTTGCTGATGAGTCGACTCCGACCCGAATACGGCCTGACGTTCGACGACGTCCTCCTGATCCCCAGGCGGTCGAGCGTCCACCCCAGAAACGTGCAGACCGCCTCGTCGTTCACCCGCGCCATCCCGCTCAATATTCCGCTGGTCTCCGCCGCCATGGACACCGTCACCGAAGCCGAGATGGCGATCGCCATGGCGCGCGCCGGCGGCATCGGCGTGATCCACAAGAACATGTCGATCGACCGCCAGGCGGCGGAGGTCGACCGGGTGAAGCGCAGCGAGAGCGGGATGATCATGAACCCGATCACCCTCGGCCCCGATCGTCCGCTCCGTGAAGCGCACGCGCTGATGCGGCGGTTCCGGATTTCGGGGGTCCCGATCGTCGACGGGAACGGGCGATTGATCGGGATCATCACCAATCGCGACCTGCAATTCGAATCCAATCTCGGCCGGCCGATCGCCGAAGCGATGACCCGCGACTCGCTGGTGACGACACCGGTCGGCACGACGCTCGCCGAAGCCGAAGCGATTCTCGCGCGGCACCGGATCGAGAAGCTCCCGGTTGTCGATGCCGACGGCATCCTCAAGGGGCTGATTACCGTCAAGGACATCTTCAAGCGCCGCGATTTTCCCGACGCGAACAAGGATCAGCACGGCCGCCTTCGCGTGGCTGCCGCGGTGGGCGCCGGTGCCGAGGCGGCGGTGCGGGCCAAGGCGCTGGTCGGCGCCGGTGTCGACGTGGTCGTCATCGATTCGGCGCACGGACATTCCGACGGCGTCCTCGAGACCGTCGCTGCGCTGCGCGAGTCATACCCGGAGGTCCAGCTGGTCGGCGGCAACATCGCGACCGAGGCGGGAGCTCGCGCGCTGGTGGAGCGCGGCGTTGACGCCGTGAAGGTCGGGATCGGCCCGGGCTCGATCTGCACCACGCGGGTGGTGACCGGCGTCGGCGTCCCGCAGATCACGGCGATCATCGACGCGGTGCGCGGTGCGGGGGAGATTCCGGTGATCGCCGACGGCGGGATCAAGTATTCCGGCGACATGGTCAAGGCGCTCGCCGCCGGGGCCGCCAGTGTGATGATGGGATCGATGCTCGCCGGAACCGAAGAGAGCCCGGGGGAGAGCATCCTCGCCGAGGGGCGGCGCTTCAAGCTGATTCGCGGAATGGGATCGCTGAGCGCGATGCAGGATGGCTCGGCGGACCGGTACTTTCAGGAGGGCGAAGTCTCGGTCTCGAAGCTCGTTCCGGAAGGGATCGAGGGGCGCGTCCCGTACAAAGGGCCGGTCGCCGATGTACTCTTCCAGATGGTCGGCGGGCTGCGCAGCGGGATGGGATACTGCGGCGTCGCCGATATCGAGGCACTCCAGCGCGACACCGAGTTCACCAGGATCACCTCGGCCGGGTTGCGCGAATCGCATCCGCATGACGTGACGATTACCCGGGAAGCGCCCAACTACAGCGTCTGACGCTTCGCGGGGCACCATCCACTCCAGTGGGAGAATCGCATCATGAGTCTGTGGGCCACCAAGTCCATTGCCGATCTGCGCGCCGAGGCTGAGGCGACGAACGAGCACAGCCTCAAGCGTTCGCTGACGGCGGGTAACCTTACGGCACTCGGGATCGGCGCGATCATCGGCGCCGGGATCTTCGTCCTGACGGGACAGGCGGCCGCGCTGTACGCCGGGCCCGCGGTCCCGCTCTCGATGATCATCGTCGGCATCGCGTGCGCCTTCGCCGGACTCTGCTACGCCGAGATGGCGAGCGTGGTCCCGGTCGCCGGGAGCGCCTACACCTACTCCTACGCGACGATGGGCGAACTCGTCGCCTGGATCATCGGCTGGGACCTGGTCCTCGAATACGCCGCCGGTGCCGCGACGGTCGGCGTCGGCTGGGGTGGACACCTCGTCGACCTCTTCCACAATCTCGGGATCGCGCTCCCCGCAACGCTGACCAACGCGCCGACGCGCTGGTGCGAAGCCGAAGACGTGGCGAAGGCTGTTGCCGGATGCGCCCACACCGGTATCAACATGACCGGTGCATTGCTCAACTTCCCGGCGATGTTCATCGTCATCCTGATGTCGACGATCCTGGTGATCGGCATCAAGGAATCGGCGACGTTCAACAACTTCATCGTGATCCTCAAGGTCCTCATCGTCCTGCTGATCATCGCGGTCGGTCTCGGCCACATCAACACCGCCAACCTGCATCCGTTCATCCCGGACAACACCGGCAAATGGGGCACCTTCGGTTATTCCGGCGTGCTGCGCGGCGCGGGGATGGTCTTCTTCGCGTACATCGGATTCGACGCGGTCTCGACTGCAGCGCAGGAAGCGAAGAATCCGCAGCGCGACCTCCCGATCGGCATCCTCGCGTCGCTGGGGATCTGCACGCTCCTGTACGTCGCCGTGTCCGCGGTGCTCGTCGGGATGGTGCCGTACACCGAGCTCAACGTCTCGGCTCCGATGGCATTCGCGATGGACAAGATCGGTGCCCCGTTCATCATCCGGATTCTCGTTGACGTCGGTGCAGTGCTCGGTCTCGGCTCAGTGGTGCTCGTGATGCTGCTCGGCCAGTCGCGGGTCTTCTACTCGATGTCACGAGACGGCCTGATCGGTGGATGGGGCTCGCGGGTGCATCCCAAGTTTCGCACGCCGTATCTGTCGACGATCTTCACCGGCATCGCGGTCACTATCGCCGCCGGCATCCTTCCCCTCGACGTCATCTCGCAGCTGGTCAACATCGGCACGCTGCTCGCCTTCGTGCTGGTCTGCATTGGCGTGATGGTGTTGCGGAAAGTGCGTCCCGACCTCGAACGGCCGTTCCGCACGCCATGGGTGCCGCTGGTACCGATTCTCGGCGTGATCTGCTGCTTCGGTCTGATGCTGACGCTGCCGGGCTACACCTGGCTCCGACTCATCGTGTGGCTGATCATCGGCCTCTGCATCTACTTCACCTACGGTCGCAAGCACAGTACGCTGCAGCGCTCGCTCGCGGGAGGAGCGGCACCGCACGGCTGATCGCTCAACGGTCGCATGCGAATGGGGGCGGAGCCGGGAGAGCGGCGACGCCCCCATTCGTTTTACCTTCACGACATGTCTTCCTCGGGACTTGATCCGGATGCAATCGCGGCAATCGCCGGTCTGGCACTGCCACGCCGGAGAATCTGCCTCACCACCCATGTGAATCCCGATGGAGACGGCCTCGGGAGCGAGGTCGCCATGGCGCACCTGCTCCGCGCGGCCGGCGCCGACGTCTGCATCACCAATCCCACCGCGACGCCGCCGCGCTTCGGTTTCCTCTTCGAGGATCTTCCCGGCGTTGATCGCTCCGACCATGCGGTCAAGGAACTCCGACGGGCCGAGGCGATCATCGTGCTCGACATCGCCGACCTCGCACGGCTCGGATCGCTGGCCGATACGGTTCGCGAGCGCGGCGTGCCGGTGGGATGCATCGACCACCACGTCAGTCCCGGCACGCTCCCGCCCGGGCCGAGGCTTGTCGATCCCACCGCCGCCGCGACAGGAGAGCTGGTTGCCCTCCTTGCTCGCGAATCGGGGTGGCACCTCACCACGGCAATGGCACGAGCGCTCTATGTCGCCCTGGTGACCGACACCGGTGGCTTCCGCTTCTCCAACACCCGCCCCCGGACGTTGCGCGTTGCGGCTGACCTGCTGGAGGCAGGCGTCGACCCCGAGCAGGTCTATCTCGACGTCTACGCCGGCGCGCCGCCCGGCCGGCCGCGGTTGCTGGCCGAGGTGCTCGAAACGCTGGTGGTCGAAGACAAAATCGGCCTCGCCTGGATCACCGTTCCATCGGGGGCGCTCGAGCGCCACCAGGTCGAATCCGACGATCTTGACGGTGCGGTGGAGCACGCGCGATCGGTTCGCGGGGTGCGGCTGGCGCTCCTGTTCCGCGAAGTCTCCGGCGATCGGATCAAGGTCTCGTTCCGCAGTGTCGGCGCGGTCAACGTTGCGGAGCTGGCACGCCGGTTTGGCGGTGGCGGCCATGCGAAGGCGTCCGGCGTGGCACTGCCGGGAACGATGGCGCAGGTGCAATCGACGGTACTCGCCGCCTCGCGCGAATATCTGCGCAGTTGAATTCGCGCGGATCTGCGCCCCTTGTACCGCGTGTGGAGCGTGGTAGTTTCCGCGCCGTGACCACCATTGTCGCCTCAGAAGCGTTGTTCGAGCGCATCGAACGCACCATCGACGAACTCCGACCCTACATCGCATCCCATCGGGGGAGCGTCGAGGTGATCGACTTCGACGTGGCTGCCGGCCGCCTCCTCGTCCGTCTCGGCGGACATTGCGCCGGCTGCGCGGCCTCCACGGTCACGCTCAAGCAGGGGCTCGAGTCCCGGCTCCGCTCTGCCGTCCCAGAGGTGCTGGTCGTCGAGGCCGTGTGAGCAGATCCCGCGACGAGGAGATTCGTGCGGCACTCGACAGCGTGGTCAACCCGCGCACCGGCACGGGGCTGATCGCATCCGGGATGATCGACGGTCTCACGGTTGATGAAAGCACTGGCGACGCATCGTTCACCTTCCTGCTGCGCCGGGATGATCCTGCGACGCTGGTCCGCCAGGCTCGCCAGGCGGTCGTGACCGCGGGGCTGCCGCAGCCGCGGATCGACGTGAAGGATCCCGCCGGACCACAGAAAGTCACGCACGGTGCGCCGCAGAGCGCGCAGGCCGGCGTTCCCGCTCCCACGCCGATGCAGGTGCCCGGCGTGCACAAGGTGATCGCCGTGTCGTCGGGAAAGGGCGGAGTCGGCAAGTCGACGGTGACAGTGAATGTCGCGGTCGCGCTGGCCGAAGCGGGGTTCCGCGTCGGGATCGTCGATCTCGATTTCTACGGCCCGGACATCCCGCGCATGATGGGCGTGTACGAGAAGCCGGCGGTTCGCGACGGCCGGATCATTCCGCTCGACGCGCACGGCGTCCGGCTGATGTCGATCGGATTCCTCATCGACCGCGATGCCGCGGCGATCTGGCGCGGTCCGATCATCACCAAGATCCTCCATCAATTCCTGCACGACGTCGAATGGGGCGAGCTCGACTTCCTCCTCGCCGACATGCCTCCGGGTACCGGCGACGCACAGCTCTCACTGGTGCAACAGGTGATGGTGTCGGGTGCGGTGATCGTGACGACGCCGCAGGAAGTCGCCGTGGGCGACGCGCTGCGTGGTTCGCGCATGTTCGAGCGGGTCAACGTCCCGGTCCTCGGTGTGATCGAAAACATGAGCGGATTCATCGATCCGGTAACCGGTGCGCGTCACGATCTCTTTGGCTCGGGTGGCGGCGCAAGACTCGCCGATGAGCTCGGCGTGCCGCTCCTCGGTCAGATTCCGTTGCAGCCGGGGCTGACCGATGCAGCCGATCGCGGCGAACCGGTCGTGCTCGCGGCACCGACCTCCGCCGCCGGCGTGATGCTGCGCGAAGTCAGTACCCGGATCCGGAGCGGAGTGGAGCGCACTGGGGTCTCATTGCCGATTCTCGAATGACCGCGCGGCACGTCGCGGCGATCGCTGCACTGCCGATCGTCCTGATGATCTGTACGCCGTCCGGCGCACCGGCCCAGCAACCTGCCGGAACAGAGCAGGCGGTGACATCGTTCGTCGTGGCGCTGCAGCGCGCGGTGCGTGCAGGTGATCGCGCGGGCGTCGCACGACTCACGCACTTTCCGCTGCGGGTCAACCATGGCCCCAAGGTGCATCAGCTGGTCAGGACAAGCGCCGCGCTGCAGGCAGGCTACGCCGCGATCTTCATATCGCGGGTCCGTGACGCCATTCTCGCGCAGAAGCCGGACCGGGCCGCCCTCGGTCCGCAGGGGATTTCGATTGCACTGGGCGCCGTCTGGGCCCAGATGGTCTGCGCGCCACAGTCGCGGCGCGGATGCCGTGTCGAACTCGCCAGCGTGAATATCGACCGCTAGGCCTCGGTCTTCGGTCGGCCGGGGCGTTTCACCGCGGGGACTCCAAACTGCGGCGTGGCCCACAAATACTCGTCGGTCATCGTGTCGGCGCCGAGAAGACGGCCGGCGAAGTGCTCGTGGATGCCGCCCCGCGAGAGCAACGCGGCGCCCAGCCCCACAGTCGCCACGGTCCACGTCGTCACCCCCGCCAACACCAGCAGCAGGGTCCCGGCGACCGGCACCCATCCGAACAGGACCCAGCCGATCCAGATCGTCGCAATCGTTCCGAGACCGGTGAACAGGTAGCGGTACGAGTTCGGCGAGACGAGGACACCGCGAGCCATCCGGCGTCGCGTGATCCGCTCGCCCATCGCGTGGGCCACGGCGAGCAGCCCGCCGACCGTGGCAATCGCGACGAGCAGCGCATAGACCATGATGGCGAACGGCAGCAGCAGCGCGCCCGCGATGGTGAGCGCCAATCCGACGATGAGCAGCCCGAAGGTGGGGAGCACGAGCATCTGCCCCAGGAGCCCGGCGAGGAACGCGCGACCGAACGAATGCGTCACGGTATCGGAAACGATTTCGAGATTGGGGCGGCCGAACGTGACGAGACCGAGGCCGAGGACGATCAGGGCACAGAGGAGGCCGATGAGTCCTGCCGCGCTCTGGACGATTTCGCCACCGATTGAGATCGATCGTTCCGGGGCGAGCAAGACGATGTTGTCCGAACGACCAGGCTCCCGTGCGCGCTGATCGATCGCTGCCAACGGATCTCCCGCTGCCGCATCCGCCATGATGAATGGCGCATCCGCGGTTGTGAGAATCGATGACTCTTGCAGTTGCCGAAGCTGCCCCGATGGTCCTGCGACATCACGCACTGGCGCCGCGGTGAGGCGGCTTGTGAAGGTCAGTGCGGCGATGACGAGGAGAGCGGCACCGCGGTTACCAGCCCGCATCGGTCGTCGGCTCCGCCATCAGCCGCCGAAAACCGGTGAGAGCAACGGTATAGAGACCGGTGCCACCGAGGAAGAAGAGCAGCGCGCGTCCCGGCGCCGCCACGGTCTCGCGGATCGAGAGAAACCATGGTTCCGTTGCCGCGTGACTTGCCGACGCCTGCAGCGACAGCCATGCCGCCTGTGCGGCCTGCTGCAGTTCGGGCATCGAAACGCGGATCGCATCGGCGGGGTGCAGCGTCGCCCAGGCGAATCCCGCCGCGATGCTTCCGAGGCCGACGACGAGCGCCATGAGTGCCCGGGGGCGGGCCGCCTTGGCGCGGGGAGTGAGGATCGCAGCCCGGGCACTGGCCACCTTCGATGCGGCCAGCAGTACCCGTTCCTCGAAGCCGCGCGGCGGGTCGAAGTAGGGGAGGGTCGCAAGTGACGCGACGAGCCGGGCATCGGATTCCACCATCAGGGCGCACGTCGGGCATGTCCCAAGGTGGGACAGTACCCGCGGCGAACTGGATTCCGTCAGGAATGCATCCAGTTCATCGGCGGTCAGGTGCTGCGGATCATGCGAATTCATGCTAAAGCCTCATACGGTGACGGTGAAGTCCGGTTTCATTGGACCCGGTAGCAGGTGCCTCGTCCCGGGTCATGCTCGTGTGTCCTGCAACAGGATCCGCAACTCGTTGCGGGCCCTGTGGATGTAGGTCTTTACCGTCCCCAGCGGGAGGTTGAGAATTTCGGCAATTTCTTCATAGGGGCGGCCATCGATATGGCGCAGGATGATGCAGCTGCGGTACTCCGGGCGGAGCTTGCCAATCGCCGCTTCGATCTGTGAGCCGAGCTCCCGGCTGGTCACTTCATCGAGTTGTGATTCCCGCGCGTCGCCGATCTGCAGCGTGGTCGCCTCGACGGCATCCGACGTGGCGGCATGCGGTGATCCGTCGAGCGACAGCGTGTCGAGCCCGCGCCGCCGGAGCTGATCGATCGCGGCGTTGTTGGCGATCTTGAAGATCCAGCTGGAAAATTTGTATTCCGGCCGATAGCTGTCGATCGCGTTGAGAACCTTCATGAACGTTTCCTGCGCCAGGTCCTCCGCGAGCTCGCGGTCGCGCACCATGCGGTAGATCAGGGAAAAGACCGGCCGCTGGTATCGGCGGATCAGCTCCCGGTACGCGGCCTCGCGACCCCGGGCGGCGTGGCGAACCACATCCTGGTCGGAGAGTCCGGCCCATTCGATCGGCGTGGGGTGGGTCATTGACCGGCCGCGAGCGGCCCGCGGGCGCGCCTTGGCCCCGGAATCGGCAGTCCGGTACCTTTCGCGCCGATGCCTGCACTCGACCAGCCGCTACCGGTCACCGGAGGCCTCGCCAAGCGCGAGTACGTGCGCGGTGTCTTCACGGCGATCGCACCTCGGTACGACCTGCTCAACCACCTGCTCTCGCTCAACGCCGATCGCCGCTGGCGTCGCGCGGCAGTGGACGAGTTGCGCTGGGAAGACGCTCCGGCAGGACGCTATCTCGATCTCTGCGCCGGCACCCTCGACCTCGCCGCAGACCTCGGGAATCGGCGCGGATTCGCCGGCGAGGTCATTGCGGCCGATTTTGTCGCCGCGATGCTGCGCCGGGGGATCGGCAAGTCGTCGCGGGTCGCTCCCGCGGCGGCGGATGCGCTGACGCTGCCGTTCGCCGACGCGACGTTCGCGGGCGCCACAGTCGGGTTCGGGGTGCGCAATCTGATGGATCTCGATGCCGGCCTCCGCGAGGCTGCACGGGTACTCCGCCCAGGTGCGCGCCTGGTCGTCCTCGAATTCACCACACCACGCCGCGAGCCGATTCGCACATTGTACCTCGCATACTTGCGGCACATCCTGCCACGCATCGGTCGACTCGTGTCGAAACATAGGAGCGCCTACGACTGGCTTCCAGCGTCGGTCCTGCCGTTTCCCGATCCGCCGGCACTCGCCGCGCGACTCGAACAGGCGGGATTCGCCCCGGTGACCTGGCGCACCCGGTGGGCCGGGATCGTGGCGATTCACACGGCGGTGAGGATGCCGCGGTGAGCCTCGACACCGTGAACGAATTCCTCGCGGCGATCGACCGGGTCGGCGAACTGGTGCGGATCAGCGAGCCGGTCCGCACCCATCTTGAAATCGCCGAGATCGCCGACCGCGCCATGAAATCGCCGCGGGGCGGCCCCGCACTGCTGTTCGAAAAGCCGGTCCTTCCCGATGGCGCGGTGAGCCCGATTCCCGTGGCGATCAATCTCTTCGGATCGGAGCGGCGCATGTCGCTCGCGCTCGGAACCGAACGGCTCGACGAGATCGGCGATCGGATCGGCGAGATGATCAACCTCAAGGTCCCCGACGGATTGCTCGCCAAGCTCGCGCTGCTGCCGCGCCTCGCGGAACTGACCAGGTTTCCGCCGCGGGTTGGCTCGGGAAAACCAGCGTGCCAGCAGGTAATCTGGCAGGGGGACGAGATCGACCTCGACCGGATCCCCTTCCTGCAGACCTGGCCCGGCGACGGTGGCCGCTACATCACGCTGCCGATGGTGATCACCCGCGACCCGGTGCGGGGGACCCGCAATGTCGGGATGTACCGGGTGCAGATCCTGGGGAAACGCGATCTTGCGATGCACTGGCAGCGCCACAAGAGCGGGGCGGCGCACTGGCGCGAAATGGCGGCGCGCGGCGAACGGATGCCGGTGGCGATCGCCATCGGGGCCGACCCGGCAAGCGTCTACTCCGCGTCCGCGCCGCTCCCTCCCGGCATCGATGAATTCCTCTTCGCCGGTTTCATCCGTCGCAATCATGTGGCGCTCGCCCGCGCAGTGACCTGCGATCTCGACGTCCCGGCCGATGCCGAGATCGTGATCGAGGGGTACATCGATCCCGCCGAAGCGCTGGTCACCGAAGGTCCGTTCGGCGATCACACCGGGTTCTACTCACTCGCCGATCTCTACCCTCGCATGCACGTCACCGCGGTGACGATGCAGCGTCAGCCGACGTACATCGCCACCCTTGTCGGCCGGCCGCCGATGGAGGACTACTGGCTCGGGCACGCGACCGAACGGATCTTCCTGCCGCTGCTCAAGCTCACCGTCCCCGAAATTGTCGACTACCACATGCCGGCCGCCGGCATCTTCCACAATCTGGTGTTCGTGTCGATCGACAAGCAGTACCCCGGCCAGGCGTACAAGGTGATGCACGCGCTCTGGGGACAGGGGCTGATGTCGCTCGCGAAGGTGCTGGTGATCGTCGACAAGGATGTCAACGTGCACGACGCCGACGAGGTCTGGTGGATCGCGCTCAATCACATCGATCCGCAACGTGACACCGAATTCGTGCGCGGCCCCGTCGACGTCCTCGATCACGCGTCGCAGCAATTCACGTTCGGCAGCAAGATGGGGATCGACGCAACCCGCAAATGGCCCGAGGAAGGATTCACCCGCGAATGGCCGGAGCGGATCGTGATGGATCCCGACACGCGGCGCCGCATCGACGAACTCTGGCCCACGCTCGGGATCCGGTGACCAGCCAGCCGGTGCGCGAAGGGCAGACCTTTGGCGGCGCCTCGCGCATCGCGCGCTACGCATCGTTCGTCAAGCTGCCGCACACTGTCTTTGCGCTGCCGTTCGCGTTGCTCGGCATGCTCGCCGCCGCCCAGGTCGCGCCACTCACTCCGCGGATCGTGATCCTCGTGATCGTCGCGTTTTCGTCTGCGCGCTTTGCGGCCATGGGATTCAATCGCCTCGCCGACCGCGTCTACGACGCGAAGAATCCGCGCACCAGCGCGCGCGAGCTCCCGCGCGGTGCGATGACGGTGTTCGAAGCGTCAATGGCGGTCGTGATCGCCGGTGCACTCTTCGTCGCTGCTGCGGCAATGCTGAACACCATCTGTCTGCTGCTCTCGCCGGTGGCGCTCGGATGGATCCTCGGCTACAGCTATGCCAAGCGATTCACCCACTGGCCGCACCTCTGGCTCGGAATGTCGCTGGCGATCGCGCCGGTCGGAGGATGGCTCGCGGTCACCGGCGCATGGAGCCGTCCGTGGTGGCTCCTCGTCGCGATCACCATCGCCGTCGCGACCTGGGTCGCCGGCTTCGACATGTTCTACGCCTTGCCGGACGAAGGATTCGATCGGGACGAAGGACTCCACAGTGTCGTGGTGCGCTTCGGCCGGCGCCGGGCGATCCTGATCGCGAAGCTCCTCCATGGCGTGACGATTCCGGCGCTGATCATCTTCGGCTGGGGGGCACATTTCGGGACCCTTTATTTCGTCGGGCTCATCATCGCGATGGCGATTCTCATGTACGAGCACCGCCTGGTCCGACCCGACGATCTTTCGCGCCTCGACGCCGCATTCTTCACGTTGAACGGCGTGATGAGCATCACCGTCTTCGCCTTTGCGCTCGCCGATCGGCTGGTGGCCTGATGAGCCAGCGTCCGGTCGTCCTGGCGATCACGGGTGCGAGCGGCGCGCCATACGGTGTGCGGCTCCTCGAACTCCTGGCGCGCAACCACGTCCCGGTCGAACTGATCATCTCGTCGCACGGATGGCGGCTCCTCGAAACCGAGTCGGGGATCGCCGACGACGCGGGGCTCAAGGCGCGGACCGGCGGCGACTGGACTTCGATCACGGTCAACACCGATGACGATCGCGGTGCGCGACCGGCGTCAGGGTCGTATCGCACCGCGGGGATGGTGATCTGTCCCTGCTCGATGGGAACGGTCGCGGCGATCGCCGCCGGGACGTCGCGTTCGCTGGTCGAGCGTGCCGCCGATGTGATGCTCAAGGAGCGGCGCAAACTGATCCTTGTGCCGCGCGAAACGCCGCTGTCGCTGATCCACCTGCGCAATCTCACGACCGTGACCGAAGCGGGTGCCGTCGTGATCCCGGCCGCGCCCGGCTTCTACCATCGTCCCACGACGATCGATGAACTCGTCGATTTCATCGTGCAGCGCGTGCTCGATCAGCTGGGACTCGACATCGCCGTCGCGCCGCGCTGGCAAGGCTGACATGCGACTCGGCATCATCAGCGACACCCACGGGTTGCTGCGCCCGCAGGTGTTCGATCTCTTCGCGGGCGTCGATCACATCTTCCACGCCGGCGACGTCGGCACGCTCGACATTCTCACGGAGCTCGAGGCGATTGCGCCGCTAACCGCGGTATATGGCAACATCGACGGCGGCGATCTGCGGGCCCGGCTGCCGAGAGTGGCGCGTGTCGAACTCGACGGTTTCATCATCGTCGTGACGCACGGCGACCAGGTCGGTCGCGGAGTGCCGAGCGACGCGCTGCACGAACTCTTTCCCGATGCCGACATTCTGATCCACGGACACACCCACATCCCCAAGCTCGAGCTGGTCGACGTGGTGGTGACGGTGATGAACCCGGGTGGTGCGGGGCCGCGGCGATTCGACCTTCCCGCGTCGGTGGGGATCATGGAACTGGAGCCCGGGATTCCCCCGCGCGGGCGGCTGGTTCCGCTCACCGCCGCCGACGAGGACTGACGGCACATCCCGGCGTCAGTGCCACCCTTCCAGCGGCGACGTGCGCCGCCACGCCTCGGGGTGGTTCCGGAACCACGACATCACCAGCAGGCGTTCGTGCAGCCGCTCGGCGTCGACGCGCTCGATCGGCGCGAGCGGCTTCTCGAGCTCTGCCGTCACGACGCCGGCGAACATCTCGCGCTCGAGCGGCGACACCGGATCGGGAAACGACGCGCGGACCTCGCCGCACCGGATCAGGTAGATCCGATCGTCGCCCTGCGCTCCCGGATCGCGGTACGCGAAGGTGAGGAGTTCGAGTGCCGCGCGGGCGCGTGTTGTCGCGGCCAGCAGCCATTCGAGCGCCTCGAATTTCTCGCGCCAGCGCACCGCGCCCTCAAAATCGGCGGCGTCCGACCTCGTGGTCATCTCGTGCACGACGCGGTCGACCGGTTGCACGGCGCGCCCTTCGCAGAAATCCGCCGCCGAATCGACCCGTTCGCGGTATTGCCATTCGGCCACGAGGCCGGCGCATGGACCGAGGCAGGTCTTGAAGTCGTAGCGCGCGCAGGCGGCGCGGCGCGGCTCGCTGAAGAGCTCGCCCTGCTCGGCGTAGTGGACCGGCATGTCGGCACGGCAGTCGCGGAGGCCGAGCAGGTCCGACAGGACGCGCGCGGCGAGGTGCGTGCGCATCGGCGACGGGAGCGGCCCGTACGTCCGCCCCCGCAGCCGCTCGGGGGTGCTGGTCGCCACGAGGCGCGGGGCTGCTTCGTCGGTGAGGACCAGGAAAGCGTGACGCCGCGCCCGGTTCATCGCGACGTTGAACGGCGGGCGGTGCTTGCGGATCAGCCGCAATTCGGCGAGCGACGCTGCGAATTCGCTCGGCGCATAGTCGAACGCGATGTCGCTCGCGGCGTGCAGGATCCTCGCCTGCTTGTCGTCGGGATAGGCGGCGCGGAAGTAGGTCAGGAGCCGGGTACGCAGCGCCTTCGCCTTGCCGGCATAGAGGACCCGGCCGCTTGCGTCGAGCATCCGGTAGGTGCCGGGACGGTCCTCGGCGAGCCGCTGGACGCGGAATCGAAGGGCGGGCAGGTCGGTTGCGGGAAGCGCCAGCGCGAGCGTGGACACGGCTGCAATTTAGGTCTGGCACCGCCAGCAGAACACCGTGCTCCGGCCGTCGATCGAATGGGTTGCCGCGAGACGCGTCCCGCAGACCACGCACCGCTCCCCTTCGCGGCCATACGCGACGATCTCCAGCTGGAAATTTCCCGGCTCGCCGCGGCCGGTGACGTAGTCGCGGAAGGTCGTTCCCTCGCTCGCGATCGCTGCCGCAAGGATCCGACGTACATCGTGGTACAGCACGATCAACTGAGGGCGCGGCACGTCGCTGGCCGGCTTCGACGGATCGATGCGCGCGGCGAAGAGCGCTTCGTTGGCGTAGATGTTTCCGACCCCGACGACCGCGCGCTGGTCCATCAGCACCTTCTTGATCGGTGATCGCGAGCGGCTCATCCGGTCGGCGAACTGCTCCGCGGTGAATTCCGGGTCGAGCGGCTCGGGGCCGAGTCGCGCCTGGTACTTGTCCCATGCCGCCGGCGTCAACCATCGCAATGTTCCGATCCGCCGTACGTCGCGATACACCAGGATCGCACCGTCGTCGAGGCCGCAGCACAGCACGGCATACTTCGCTTCGGCCGGAGTCAGGGCGCGATCGTAGCGGAGCAGCGCGCCGGTCATCCCCGGCTGGACCGCAAGGATGTTCGTGTCGGTATGGATCAGCGCGTGCTTGGCGCGGCGCGTCACAGCCGTAATCTGCCGCCGCCGCAATTCCCGCAGCAGCAGTGTGCGCGAGACGGCTTCCAGCAGATCATCGTGCGACAGCGTGGCCGACACGATCGTCCGGCCGACGAGGTGCGGCCGCAGCTGGCGAACGATCGTGTCGACTTCGGGGAGTTCGGGCACCCCGGGAAAGATAGGGCGCCCCGGTCGTCACTTCCCCCGCGCGCTGCTCAGGACGAACTGGTTCCCTTCGCTGTCCTTGAATTTCGCGAACGTCCCCCACAGCATCTTCTCGGGCGGGGAGGTGAATTCCACCCCGCGCGCCGACAGTTCGGCGTGGGTCTTCGCCACGTCGTCGGTCGCGAACGATCCATTGAAGAACGATCCGACGCGGTCCTCATGCCCCTCCGGGGTGAAGAGGACGACGCCGGTCTCGGCGCGGCCGCAGCGCAGTTCGATCCACCGCTGCGACCCCATCGGCTGGTCGGTGATGACGTCGAATCCGAGCTTCTCGGTGTAGAACCGCAGGGCGCGCTCCTGATCGGCCACCGGGATTCCGACGAACTTGACCTGGGTGATCATGACCTGTCCGGGTGAGAGATGGCGCCCAATCTGTTGCGCCGTCCCGGGGGTGTCCAGCATCTTTTTCATCACTATTCCAACGGATACTATAGTGACTCACGAGACGATCCGCCTCGACCGCTACATCGTGACCACCCTGTTGCGCGACCTGGTGGGGCATGACCGCCATCCCTCGGCGTATCTCGTCTACCTCCACCTCACCATTCGTGCGACCGGCGGCCGGCACGCAACGGTCACGGCGTCGTACGAGGATCTCGCGACGGCGACCGGCCTCTCCAAGAGCGGTGTGCAGCAGGCGGTGCGGACGCTCAAGCGCCGGCGGTTGATCCGCGTCGAACGCACGACGCCAACGTCGATTCCGGAGTACGAGGTATTGACGCCGTGGCGCCGGTAGCACGCGTGTAGCGCCCGGCGCCTACGGTCCGCAGAACGGCAGTCGGTACATCCACACCGGTGCGATCTCGCCGACCAGGATCCGGCAAAAGCGCGGACCCGTTGCGGTGCGCGCCACTACATCCCATCCCACTCCGTCGTGCGCGGCGTGGATCTGCGCGACGGTCCCGGCGGAGAGCACGAAGTTCGACGCATTGGTGACGCTGTCGAGCGTCCCCGCGTAGTGACCGTAGTCCATCCGGAAGGCCGTCCCCGCCGCTTCGAGATTGCGCAGGTCGATCGCCAGGACGCGTGTACCGAGAGAAGTATCTGGCGGAAACTCATCGCCCCGGCGGGCGCACGCCGGACTCACCGAATGTGGCGGCATCGTGACGCCGAATACCTCGATCCGTTCGAGGCCGTCCGCGTCGCGCCGGCGGCCCACCACGACGTCGCGTCGAATCTGCATCATCTCGAATCCAGCCGGCAGCAGAACTCGTCCCAGTTCGCGGCCATCCGCCGCGCGCACCGACCACGTCGCTGATCCCTCGTCCCTGAGCCAGACGCGGTCGGCGCCATCAGGGACGAGTTCGCGATACGCGGTGTCGTGCGGCGGCGGCAATCGATCGATCAGCGGTCGGAGGCACGCCGAGAGGGGCTGGCCGGTCGCGTGGATCAGCGTGCGCCGGTAGGCAATCGGCGTGATGTTGCGTCGTTCTTCCGGTGTCGAAACCCAGCTGCGCACCAGCGTGCCGTTGGGGAGGTACAGCGTCCACCGCGAGGTCTGATCATCAAAGGCCACGATCGAATCGCCGCGGAGCGGGTAGATCGTCACGCGACCGCGATATTCGCCCGGTCCGCTGCCGTGCTGGCCGATGCGCGCGAGAAAGGTGCCGTGTTCCTCGTAGCGCCGGATCTGCAGCGGGTCACTTGCAACCGCGACAAGGTGACCGTCCTCCTGCCGGAATGCGCCGGTGATCCCGACCAGTTCCTGATTCGGATCGCCGGCGGTCGCGCCCACCACCGTGAGCGGTCGCGCCGTCACCGGCCACACCGGACCCTGCGCAATGACTGGCCGGGCGGCCGCCGCAAACAGCGCAGCGGAGACGGCAAGTGCGCCTGACATTGCCGTCCTCACCGAGCCCGTTCCTTCTCGCGCCACCCGATGTCGCGACGAAACTGCTTTCCGTCGAACTGCACCGCTTCCGCCGCACCACGACTCCGCTGCTGTGCTGCATCGAAGTGATCGGTGACCGCGGTGAGTGCCAGCACGCGCCCGCCGTTCACTACGAGTGCTCCATCGGGACTCCGCGCCGTTCCGGCGTGGTACGCCGTGACGCCGTCGCCGAGCTCTGCCGGCAGTGTGATGACGGCGCCGCGTTCCGGCGTGTCGGGATATCCGCGCGCCGCAACGATCGTCGTCACAGCGCTCGCAGTTCGAATCGCGATCGGCGGGAGTGCGTCTCCACGTGCTGCGGCGTCGAAGAGGCCGACCAGCCCCGACCGGACCAGCGGCAGGACGACCTGCGTTTCGGGATCGCCGAGTCGGCAGTTGAATTCGACGACGTTGGGCGTTCCATCCGGGTGGAGCATCACGCCGGCATAGAGGACGCCGCGATACGGCTCCCCTTGTCGCGCCAGTTCGGCGAGCGTCGGCAGCAGGACTTCATTCCTCACCCGTTCGAGCACCGTCGGCGTGGCGATCGACACTGGCGCGTAGGCGCCCATTCCGCCGGTATTCGGCCCGCGGTCTCCTTCCAATAGCCGCTTGTGGTCCTGCGCTGCGGGAAGGAGTGTCACGTCGCGACCGTTTGTGATGGCGAGGACCGAGAGCTCCTCGCCCTGGAGAAACTCCTCGATCACGACCATGGCACCGGCGTCGCCAAGGACGCGGTCCGCGAGCATCGAGGTCACGGCGCGCCGCGCATCACTCCTGGTTTCGCAGACCACGGCACCCTTGCCGGCCGCGAGTCCCGACGCCTTGACCACCAGCGGCTCGGCGTGCCGTTCGACGTACGCGAGAGCACGTTGCAGGTCGGTGAAGGTTTCGCTGGCGGCGGTCGGCACCCCGGCCGCGCGCATCAGATCCTTGGCGAACGATTTCGACGCTTCGATGCGTGCGCCGTGCGCTCCCGGCCCGAACACGGTCTTTCCCTCGGCGCGGAGCCGGTCGGCGAGACCGATGGCCAGTGGAAGTTCCGGACCGACGACAACCAGGTCGATCGCATACGCATCAGTGGCGTCGGCGATCCGGTCGATATCGGTCGGCTGGATGGGGAGATTGGTGGCGAGATCCGCGGTGCCGGGATTTCCCGGCGCGACGTAGAGCAGATGGGAAGCGTCGTCGGCAGCGAAGGCGTGGGCGAGGGCGTGCTCGCGGCCGCCGCTACCGACGACGAGAATCCTCATCCAACGTTTCGCTGGCGCGCTTCGTTGAAGGCATCGCGTGCCCGCTCGGCGGCCTGTTTTGCCGCGGTCTTGAGCTGGTCGGCAAAGACGTTGAACTCTTCCTTGTAGTGCTGCGCCGCGTCCTTCATGTCGTCGCGCAACGGACGCTCGTCGGCTTCCGGCGTACCGCGACGCACGTACTCACCACCGACGATCCGCTCGTAGGCGCCGCTGCGCACCCACTTCTGCACTTCGCCGGCGCGGACGACGTTCATCGGATGCGTCAACGCGAGGGTGTTGAGGACCTTGTACACGATGTCGAAGCCGTCGTGCTGCTCGGCGTACTCGCTCGCCTGGACCATGAACGGCTCCAGGTTGAGGTCGCCGGGCCGCACATTCGAGATATTGGCACCGCCGGCCATCTTCATGAACAGGCGCATCGTCGCGGCGAGATCCTGCGAGCCGAGGAGCCCGGCGCGATCGGCCGAGAGTTCGGACTTGCGCGACCATTCCAGGAACGCGAGCCGTACCGGAAGGACGACGAGTTCGACCGGAAAGGGGAGCGCGCCGATGCTGATCAGCAGCATGATCGCCGCGATCGTGCTGTACAGCGCATGCCCGCTCATCACGTGGCCGAGCTCATGGGCCAGCAGCACCCGCTGCTCGTCGGTATCGAGGAGTTCGAACGCCGACGAATGGATCACGATGAACGGATCGTCGACGCCGTACGCACCGGCGTTGAAGATCGGGGTCTGCGTAACGTACAGCTCCGGCACCTTCTCCCATCCGAAGGTGGTGCAGTTCTCGAGGTGCATTGCCCAGAGCTGCGGGAATTGCGTCGGCCCGACGCGAATCGCGTTCCCCTGGAAGAGGAGGCGGATCCCGCGTTCGCCACCGAGAATCCCGAGAATCTTGCGGATGACCTGGTCGACGCCGGGGAGTGCCCGGAGCGCCTGCAACGCGGCACGGTCAGCAGGATGCTCCCAGGACACCGGGGCGATGTCGGGGAGGGCAACGCGGGGTCGGGCAGCTGGCAGCGAAGTCATGGTTGGCTCAACGATAAGGAGTGGCGGACCCTACGCGCCCTGGCAGGTCGAGTTTCATGGTGCACCGTGTCCGCCGGTCAACGGAGTGCCCGATCGAGGTCGGCCATCAGGTCGCGGACATCCTCGATCCCGACGGAAAGCCGGACCAGCGAATCGGTGAGCCCCATCTCTTCCCGCATCGCCTTGGGCACCGAGGCGTGCGTCATCGACGCCGGATGTCCGATCAGGCTTTCAACCCCGCCGAGCGATTCCGCGAGGGTGAAGATGCGCGTCCCTTCGGCGACGGTGCGCGCCCGTTCGACCGAGCCAAGCTCGATCGAGATGATGCCGCCGAATGCGGACATCTGCCGTGACGCGAGCGCGTGCTGCGGGTGGCTGGACAGTCCGGGATAATAGACCCGCGGAATATCCTTGCGCGACGCGAGCCACTGAGCCAGCTGCATGGCATTGTCGCAGTGGGCCCGCATGCGAAGCGGCAGCGTCTTGACGCCGCGGAGCGCCAGCCAGCAATCGAACGGGCCCGGGACCGCACCACTGGCGTTCTGGATGAACCCGATCCGCTCGGCGAGATCGTCGCGCGACGTGATCAGCGCTCCACCGACCATGTCGGAGTGACCGTTGAGATATTTGGTCGTGGAGTGGAGCACGATGTCGGCGCCGAGCGCCAGCGGGCGTTGCAGCATCGGGGTGGCGAAGGTGTTGTCGGCGACGAGCACCACGCCGCGGGCCTGCGCGAGGTCGCCCAGCTGCGCGAGATCCGCGAGAAACATCATCGGGTTGGTCGGCGTCTCGCAGTAGATCATCCTGGTGTTCGGCTGCATCGCAGCGTCGACACGTGCGGTCTCGCGCATGTCGACAAAGGTGAACGAGAGGCCGAACTGACCGTAGATCCGTTCCATCTGACGATGGCTGCCGCCGTAGATGTTGTTCCCGACGACGACGTGATCGCCGGCAGCAAGCAGCTTGAGCACCGCGTCCAGCGCGGCGAGTCCCGACGCGAACGCAAAGGCATGCGTCGCGCCTTCGAGCGCGGCGAGATTCCGTTGCCAGGCGTTGCGCGTCGGATTGCTCGTCCGCGCGTATTCGAAGCCGTTGTGCGGCTTGCCGAGCCCGTCCTGGGCATAGGTCGAGGTCTGATAGATCGGCGGCATCACGGCGCCGGAGAGCGGGTCGGGAATCGCGCCCGCATGCACGGCGAGCGTGGCGATGCGCTGGTCGGTCTGATCGTCGTGGGCGTGAGTCATTTGGCGCGCCGGGTCTGGGTAGAAGGGAAGCGGGTGTTGCGGCCGGCAAAGCGCCGCCGCATCACGTCAATCGCTTCAGGATTGCTGTCAATCAGTACCACGTCGCGGCCATGCCGGTCGGCGGCGTCGCCGAACGAGCCGCTCCCCGCGAAGAAGTCGCACAGCATCGCGCCAGGTTCCGAATGCACCTTGACGATCCGCTCGAGGATGCCGACCGGCTTCTGCGTCGGATAGCCGGTGCGCTCCCTCCCCGTGGGACTGACGATCGTGTGCCACCAGGTATCGGTCGGCGTCTTGCCGCGCGCCGCCTTGGCCGGTCCGACGAGCTGCGGCGCCATGTAGGCGATCCGGTCGGCATCGTCGAGACGGAAGGTGTAGCGGGCGGGATCGCGAGTGTACCAGAGAATGTTGTCGTGCTTGGCGGGCCAGCGCGTGGTCGACCGCGCGCCGTAGTCGTACGCCCAGATGATTTCGTTCTGGAAGGACGCCCGGCCGAAGATCTGATCGAGCAGCACCTTCACATAATGGACTTCTCGAACATCGAGATGCACGAAGAGGCTCCCGGTGCTCGTGAGCACGCGGTGCGCCTCCCGGAGTCTCGGCTCGAGAAAGCCGATGTAGTCGTCGAAGGTGTCGGGATAGCTGCGGGTGTCGAGCCGAAGCGTGCGATAGCGGCGCTGCTGAAAGCCGGTGCGGTCGCCGGTGTCGTCGCGAACCGTGCGCGTCCGTGTCAGGCGCCGCGGCGAGCCGGTGTTGAATGGCGGGTCGATATAGATCAGATCGAACCGGCGATCGGGGAATCGGCGCAACACGTCGAGATTGTCGCCCAGATGGATGTCGATCACGCCGCCTCCGCGTTCGCGCCCGGGACGAATCTACTCCTGATCACTGCCCGCTGCCCCCGGTTCACTGTATTTTGCGCGCATGGCGTCTGACAGCGGTCCGCATGAAGTGCCGATCCCGCGCGTCCTGATCGTTGACGACGATTATCGCGTGCGCGAGATCCTCGCGCGCGTGCTGAAGACCCAGGGGTACCACGTCAGCGAAGCCGGCGACACCGACTCCGCGCTCGCGATGCTCGCCAGCAGCGGCGAGGTGCCACTGGTCCTGAGCGACCTGCACATGCCGGGGCGCGACGGGATGGAACTCCTGCGCGAAGTGCGCGGCCGCTATCCCGACACAGCTGTCGTGATGCTGACCGGCGATGGCGAAGTCGCCACCGCGGTGGAGTGTCTCAAGATCGGCGCGCGCGACTATCTCTCGAAGCCGGTGCAGGCACAGGAAGTCCGTGCGCGCATCGAGAAGGCGCTCGCCGAACGCCGCATGTCGCTGGAGATCCGCCGGCTCAAGGAAAGCTACCAGCAGGACCTCGAGCGGCAGGTGCAGCAGCTGTCGCGAAAGAATCAGGCAATGTTCCTCGCGCAGGTGCAGATGGCCGTCACGATGCTGGAGGCGAAGGATCCATACACGCGCGGCCACTCGGCGCGGGTATCGATCTACGCCGTCGCCACCGGCCGGCAGCTCGGGCTCGACAGCGCCATGCTCGAACAGATCCGGCTCGGCGGCGAACTGCACGACATCGGCAAGATCGGGACGCGCGATGCCGTCCTGCACAAGCCCGACGCGCTCACCCCCGAGGAATTCGCCGAGATGCGGCGTCACACGGTCGAAGGCGAAGCGATGCTCAGCGTCCTCCGCGCCGATCACCCGGAGGTGCTGCACATCGTGCGGTGGCATCACGAGCGCCTCGATGGCACCGGATTCCCGGATGGGCTGGTCGGCGACCAGATCCCGATCGCGGCGCGGATCGTGTCGGTTGTGGATGCGTTCGACGCGATGACGTCCACCCGCGCGTATCGCGAACATCAAGGAGCCCAGGTGTCGATTGCCGAATTGCAGCGGTGCGCCGGGCGACAGTTCGACCCCCGGATCGTCGAGGCGTTCCTCGGCGCCTATCCCGGCCCCGACGCCCTGCCGATCCGGGTGTGACCGCCAACTCCGAAGGATCTCCCGCCGGGACATTGATGATCTCGGTTTCCGGCATGCGTGGTCTCGTCGGAACCGATCTCACGCCGGAAATCGTCGCCCGTCACGCCGCGGCCCTCGGTGCCTGGGTTCGCTCGAGTGGTGGAACCCACGTCGTGCTCGGTCGCGACGCGCGCACCTCGGGCGAGATGTTCGCGCGGGCAGCAACCGCCGGGTTGCAATCGGTCGGCGTCGACGTGATCGATGTCGGCGTCGCGCCCACGCCCACGGTGCAGATGGCCGTCGAGCACCACTGTGCCGGCGCCGGCTTGATCATCACGGCGAGTCACAATCCGATCGAATGGAACGCCCTCAAGTTCGTCGGGCCCGACGGAATCTTCCTCGACGCCGCGGCCGGCGCGACGGTACGTGCGCTCGCCGCGGACGGTCCCCAGCGCGCCGGATGGGATGAGATTGGCAGCGCCACGATTGACGACGGCGCCATCGCTCGCCATCTCGACGCCATCCTTGCCCTCCCCGATATCGACGCCGAGGCGATTCGCGCCCGCGGATTCCATGTGGCACTCGATTGCGTCCGGGGTGCCGGTGCGCCCACCATGCTGGCGCTCTTCGACCGCCTCGGCGTCCGGGTGAGCGGCATCAATCTCGAAAGTGATGGCCGATTTCCGCGCCCCCCGGAGCCGGTCCCCGAGAATCTCGGCGCGCTCGGCGAACTGGTGCAGCAGTCGGCCGCCGACATCGGGATGGCCGTCGACCCCGACGTCGATCGCCTGGCGCTCGTCGACGAGACCGGCGCTCCGATCGGCGAGGATTACACCCTTGCCCTCGCCATCCGTGCGGTACTCGCGAGGCAAATGCCGGGAAGTACGCCGCCGGTCGTGGTCGCCAACCTCTCCACATCACTGGTCGTGGCAGATGCCGCCCGCGCAGGTGGCGCTCGATTCCTTCAGGCCCCGGTTGGCGAGGCGAACGTTGCCCGGGCGATCGTCGCCAACGGCGCCACCATCGGTGGCGAGGGGAACGGCGGCGTGATCCTCCCAGCGCTTCACGTCGGGCGCGACGCTCCCTTGGGGGCGGCCCTCATCTTGCAATACCTCGCCGGCCTGGGTCGGTCGCTCTCTGCCATGGTTCGGGAGGCGCCCCGATACGTCATTGTCAAAGCAAAGGCCGAACGCGGTGGCGATCTCGAAGCGCAATATCGGCGGCTTGCGGCGATCTTTCCCGACGCCGAACTCGACCGGCGTGATGGCCTCCGTCTCGGATGGTCCGACCGATGGCTTCACGTCAGGCCGTCGGGGACCGAGCCGATCGTTCGCCTGATTGCCGAGGCGCCGACTATCGAAGGAGCAGACGCACTGATTGCCCGGGCGCGCGACGCCCGCGAGGGTTAGCGGGAATACAGCACCACTGAGGAGTTGACGAGCATGTGCGGAATCGTGGGATATGTCGGACCCAAGCAGGCGACGCGGATTCTGATGGAAGGGCTGCGCCGCATGGAATACCGCGGGTACGACTCCGCCGGCATCGCCGTCCTCAACGGGCACGGTCTCGAAATTCACAAGGCCGCCGGCAAGCTCTCCGTCCTCGCCGATGAACTCTGCGGCAAGGAGCCGGTCGGCACGCTCGGCATCGGGCACACTCGCTGGGCCACGCACGGCGGGCCGACCACGCCGAACGCCCACCCGCACACCGATCAGTCGGGGCGGGTTGCACTGATTCACAACGGGATCATCGAGAACGCCACCGCGATCAAGAGGGCGCTGGTCGACCGCGGTCATACATTCCATTCGGAAACCGACACCGAAGTCCTGGCGCACCTCATCGGCGAGTTGTACGAGGGTTCGCTGGAGGAGGCGGTCGCCGCCGCGCTGCGCGACGTCAACGGCGCATACGGCATCGTGGTGATCTCGGCCGACGAGCCCGGCACCCTCGTCACCGCGCGGAACGGCTCGCCGATCGTCCTCGGGATCGGCGAAGGGGAGAACCTCGTGGCGTCGGACCAGTCGGCGCTGCTCGATCACACCCGGTCGGTGGTCTACCTCGACAACGGCGAACTCGCCGTCCTCACCAAGGATGACTTCCGCGTCCGCACGCTGACGACGCGCCATGTCGACAAGCCGATCAACCAGATCGAATGGGACCTCGCCACGATCGAGCGCGGCGGATTCGACCATTTCATGCTCAAGGAAATCTTCGAGCAACCCGAGAGCATCGAGAACACGATGCGCGGGCACCTCCTCGAGGAAACCGGCAACGTCCGTGTCTTCGGCCTCAAGCTCTCCGACACCGACGCGATGAAGGTCAAGCGGATCATCATCACCGCCTGCGGCACCTCATGGCATTCGGGGTTGATCGGCAAGCACATGCTCGAAGAGCTGGCCCGGATCCCCACCGAAGTCGAATACGCCTCGGAATTCCGCTACCGCAATCCCGTCGTCGATTCCGACACGCTGGTCATCGCGATTTCGCAGTCGGGCGAGACGGCGGATACGCTGGCCGCGATGATGGAGGCCAAGCAGCGCGGGGCCCGTGTCCTCGGCCTGGTGAACGTGGTCGGTTCGACGATCTCGCGCGAAGTTGACGGCGGCCTCTATCTGCGATGTGGTCCGGAAATCGGCGTCGCAAGCACCAAGGCGTTCACCTCGCAGGTCGCGGCTCTGGCGCTCGTGACGTTGCGATTCGCGCGGCTGCGGACGATGTCGCTCCTCGAAGGACGGCGCTACATCGAGGCACTGCAGCAGTTGCCGGGGAAGGTCCGCCAGATTCTCGACCGCGCCGAAGAGGTCGAGGCGCTCGCGTCGCGGTTCGACGGAATGACCAACGCCCTCTATCTCGGACGCGGTGTCAACTTCCCGGTGGCACTGGAGGGGGCGCTCAAGCTGAAGGAGATCTCATACATCCACGCCGAGGGATACCCTGCGGCGGAGATGAAGCACGGGCCGATCGCGTTGATCGACGAGAACATGCCGGTCGTCGTCGTCGCCCCGCGCGACGCCGTGCACAGCAAGATCGTGTCGAATGTGCAGGAGGTACGGGCGAGGGGAGGAAAGGTGATCGCGATCGTCAATGAAAACGACGAGGAGATCGCGCGGCTCGCCGAAGCGACATTCATTGTGCCCGAGACGCTGGACCTGCTGACGCCGGTGCTGACGATCATTCCGCTGCAGCTGTTGTCGTACTACGTCGCCGTCAACCGTGGCTGCAACGTGGATCAGCCGAGAAACCTGGCCAAGTCGGTAACCGTCGAATAACAGCGATCACTCCGGGCGCGGTCACTGGGTGCCGCGCACGGCGTAGATCACCAGGTACCCGAACCCCAATCCGACCGGAAGCATCAGGAACCAGAGGTTCTCCTCTGGCCTCCCGACGCGTGGGTTGTCCACCCGCGACAACGGATATGACGTCCGGCACGAATCACAGGCCGGATTGCGAAGCCACGGGATTCCGCTGACCGAATCCGCAGTGAACCGGACGGAATGCAGCCGCACCTTCTCGCCGACGAAATCGAATTGCAGGACGTCGCGTTCCTTGAGCACCGGCTGCCTGGCCGGTTCAACCGGCTGCCAGTGGGCGCATCCGGCAACGGTGAGTGCAGCCACCAGCATGGCGACGGCGAACAAGACGCGGCGCATCGCCGAATCTACCACACCGACCATCGGCGACCGGGAGGGCGGTCACCACCGCCGCCTGATCCCCAGCACTACCCCGCGCCGCCACGCGGTCAGCGACTGAAATCCCTCAGGAAGCTCCGCCGTGCGGAAGATCGATGGCGACCTGGTCACTTCGCCGCGGATCACGGCATCCCAGCGGCCGCCGAGCGGAAGACTCGCTTCGAGCGCGCCCCGCAGCGTACTCCGCCACCGCGGCGAATCATCCGACAGGTCGAATGACCAGCGGTCGGCGCCGGCGCCGAGGGCGACTTCGAGCGACGGCCGGGGGGCGCGGCCGACGATTCGGGTGGCGACCTCGAAGCCGGCGCCCCATGCACTCAGCACCCCGGGTGTGGTAACAACTGCCGCCGCGCTCGCTTCGGAGAGATCGGCGCCGGCGTGGCGCCCCTCGAGTCCCACTCGCCACCGACCGATCGTGCGCCCGATCGCGACGGTAACCACGGCGAGGCGGTCGGCGCGGATTTCAGGGTGATCGGGATCGAGCGCGTCCCGTGCGTCCCCGCGCGAAGTGATGGAGCCACCGAGGAGGGTGGCGCTCCACTGGGCGCAAAGCGGAGTGTGGCCGGGGAGGGCGAGAAGGAGGATGAGGAGAAGCGCGCGACGCATCGGACCGTCCGGATGAAGTGGTGCACACGATCGCACCACCGCGTCAACGGTCGATCAACGCGAACGCTACGGCTTCGGTTTCTGCATGTACTTCCAGTTCCGCTGCTTCCCTTCGCTGATCCATTCCATCGCGGTGGCAAGGCGCCTGGTCCGCGTCGCGTCGGTCTTCGCCTCGGTGATCCACTCGATGTACTCGCGCCGGTGACTTGGCGCGAACGCTTCCCACGACGACAAGGCCTTCCGGTTCCGCTTCAGCGCTCCCTGGAAATCAGCCGGCGTCCTGGGAACTGGCTTGGGCGCACGCTTTGGCTTGGCGACCTTGATCCGCTCGCGATTGAGCCGCGCCGCCTGCCGCACATATCCCACCAGCGTGTTCATCCGCGGGAGGTCGGCCATCGTCGTGATCTTGCCGAATTGACCCATCGCCTCGTCAGCGCGCTGGCCCGACGGCGTCACCACCAGTGCACTCTTCCAGAACCCCAGCGCCGCATGGGCCTTGAACGCAGCCATGCCGCAGAGAATGCCGTGGAAGTTGAACGACGGCATCCCCCATTTGATCGTCTCTTCGACGTCGGGGCAGCCGCGGTGCACCGCGGCACGGATCCGGGTGAGGATCGGCTGGGCGAATTCGGGAGCGTTGTCGATGTACTTGTCGACGCGCGGGTCGCGGGTTCCCATGATCGATCCTCTCCGGACGAGGGTCAAAGCTACGACGCGGCGCAAGGCCGTCGATCTGATTCCATTACCTTCTCCGCGTGCGCTGCCTGATCCAGCGGGTCACGGAAGCATCGGTCACGATCGACGGAGAAGTATCGGCCGCGATCGGTGCCGGATTGCTGGTCCTCGTCGGGATCGCTCCCACCGACACACCGGCCGACCTGACGTGGATGGCGAGCAGGATTGCCGGGCTCCGGATCTTCAACGACGTGCAGGGGAAGATGAATCTCGATCTTGCCTCGATCGGCGGGGCGGTGCTGGTCGTCTCGCAGTTCACCCTCTACGGCGATGCAACTGCCGGCCGGCGGCCCTCCTTCATCGGCGCGGCGCGCCCGGAGACGGCGATCCCGCTATACGAGCAATTCGTCGCGAACCTTCGCACCACCGGCCTCACGGTGGCGACCGGCACCTTCGGCGCCGACATGAAGGTCGCCCTGGTCAACGACGGCCCCGTGACACTGATGCTGGAGTATCCGCCGCGATGACAATGCCGACGATCGTCCTGGCGTCGGCGTCGCCGCGCCGTCGCCAGCTGATGGACATGCTGCACATTCCGGTGATTGTCGCTCCGGCGAATGTGCAGGAGATCCGCCTGCCGCGCGAAGCGCCGCCCGCCTACTCGCGCCGTCTCGCCCGCGACAAGGCCCGCGCCGTCCCGGGCGCGCTCGTTCTCGGTGCGGATACGATCGTCGTGGTCGATGATGACGTGCTGGAGAAGCCGGCGGACGATGCCGACGCACTGCAGATGCTGCGCCGGTTGCAGGGGCGGAGCCACGTGGTGATTACCGCGGTCTGCCTGATCGCCAATGGCACCGAGTATCACGCCGCCGACGAAACCCGCGTCACCTTCCGCCGCTGCGGCGAGCCGATGCTGCTCGACTACATCGCCACGGGCGAACCGCACGACAAGGCCGGTGCCTACGGGATCCAGGGATGGGGCGCGGCACTTGTCGAGCGAATCGACGGAGATTTCTTCGGCGTGATGGGCCTGCCGGTGCGTCTGGTCCTCGATCTCCTCCGTCAGGCGGGATACGAGTACCGCTTCCCGCGATAGTGGCTAGCGATCCTTCATCGCCTGGCCAAGCGCCGCGAGCACCGCGCCCGCCTTGGCGCTCGTCTCGTTCAATTCACCCACCGGCACCGAATCGGCGACGATCCCCGCACCTGCCTGCACGCTCGCGATGTTCCCGTGGAAGATGACCGTCCGGATCGCGATCGCGGTGTCGAGGGTGCGGGCCCCCCACCCGACGTACCCCACCGCGCCGGCGTACGGCCCGCGCCGCGTCGGCTCGAGTTCGTCGATGATCTCCATGGCGCGCACCTTCGGCGCGCCGCTCACCGTCCCGGCTGGGAATGCCGCCGCCAGTGCGTCGAGCGCATCCAGCTCGGGGCGGAGCGTTCCGTGAACTTCGCTCACGAGGTGCATCACATGGGAATAGCGCTCGACCACCATCCGCTCCGCGACGTGGACCGATCCGTATTGCGCCACCCGTCCCACGTCGTTGCGGCCGAGATCGAGGAGCATGGTGTGCTCGGCGACTTCTTTCGGGTCGGCACGCATTTCCGCTTCGAGCTGGCGGTCGGCCTCGGGGGTCGCGCCGCGCGGGCGGGTTCCCGCGATCGGGCGCACCGTGACACGATCGTGCTCCACGCGCACCAGCACTTCCGGTGACGCGCCGGCAATGGTGATCCCCGCGAGCCGCAGGAAATAGCAGTACGGCGCCGGATTGAGCGCGCGGAGCCAGCGATACGCCAGAAATGGATCGGGCGCCGGCGTGACGTCGAGGCGGCGCGACAGCACGATCTGGAAGGCGTCGCCCGCAGCGATGTAATCCCGGCAGCGCTGCACGTCGCGCTGAAAGTCGGCGTCGGTGAAGTTCGCGGTGGCGGCCGCACGGTGGACCCCGTCGATCGCCAGCGGCGCGAGATGGTTCGGCGCATCGAGCCGCGCGACCCATTCGTCGCACCGCCGCTCGGCATCGGCGATCCGTGCGTCGAGATCGGCGTCCGAGAGACGCTCGTCCACCGCGACGTTGGCGATCACCGTTGCCCGATGAAAGAGATTGTCGAGCACGAGGAGCGTGTCGACCAGCATCACCACGGCATCGGGAAGGTCGCGGTCGTCGCGCGGCGGATCGGGAAGCCGCTCGATCGTGCGCACCACATCGTAGCCCCAGAACCCCACCGCGCCGCCGGTGAAGCGCGGCAATCCGGGAACCTCGACCGACCGATCGGCGCGCAGCATCTCGCTCAGATGCGCCAGCGGGGCGATCGGGTCGTTGCGTGGAACCCAGTCATCACCGTCCGTCGACATCTCGCAGCGGCGACCGCGGTAGCGATAGATCGCGCCCGGTTCAGTCGCGAGGAATGAATACCGCGCCCACCGTTCGCCACCCTCCAGCGATTCGAGGAGAAAGCCGTACTCGCCGCGATGAATCTTCGCGAATGCCGATACTGGTGTATCGCCGTCGAGGACCACCTCGCGCGTCACGGGGACGCGGGTGAATCCGTTGCGCGCGGCATCGCGGCAGCGCGATCGCAGGTCGCTCATCGAAGGGCCAGCAACGCGTAGACGCCGGACGTGGTGAGCGGAAAGCGCATCATGTCGGCGGCGGGACGATTCCCGGCGAGGAACTTGACATGGGTGTCGGTCACCAGGGCCGGCGCGACGAGCTGTTCGAATTGTCCGGGGCTCGGATGGGTTGCGGCGGCGCCGGATGGCGTCTTGAAATGAATGGCATACGAAAACGTTCCGGTCGAACCGGTCGGCACATTGTCGGGAAGCGAGATCGTCACCGCGTATTGGCCGGCGACGGGATGCACTTCGACGCGGATCGAATCGCGCGAGGGAGTCGAATCATGGGCGGCGGGAAAATGGAGCATCAGGAAGATGGCCTGATCGTCGGCATGCTTCATCACGATCGTCCGCCCTGCTGCTCGGGCGAACACGACCTGCGTGTCACGCACCACGCCCCCCGAGGTTTCGAGCATCCACACCTTGTCGGTCGTCGTCTGCGTCCCCGGCGCGATCGCCATCGTGGCTGGGACCGCGCCGACGTTGACGTTGGTTCCATGGCAGGCGGCCACCAGCGCCAGCGCGGCGACGCCTATCTTCCGGCGATGCTTCGTCGATCGGCCGGCATCGCGGTGCTTCTCGCCACGGTCGTTGCGGCTCCGCTCACCGCGCAGCGCTGGGTCGCCGGCGATTCGCTGCCGCTGATCCAGGCGGCGGTTGCTCACCGCGCCAGCCGCGATGCCGATACCCTTCTCGCCTCGTGGCAAGCCGAAGCGCACGGGTTCCTGCGGTTTGCCTCGGTCATCGATCACGGCGATGGTCCTGTCGAACGGGTGATTCGGGCCGACGAATTGCGGGTCGAAGTGTACGGGGAGGCCCCGAACTGGAGCAAGCAGAATATCGTCGCCTGGCGCGACACCTCCTTCCTTCCCAACCAGATGCAGTACCATCGCGACCATCTCGGCATCGTCGCGAACGACTTCGGACCGCTGATCCGGCTGGGCCAGGGCGACGAGGTCCGTAACGTCCCCCATCCGCTCTCGGCCGCCGGTCTCTCATTCTACCGCTTCGCGCTCGGCGACACCCTGCGGCTGACCGCACCGCGCGGAACGGTCCGCGTCGTCGCAATCGACGTGCGGCCGAGCGACCCCGGGACCGCCGGAACGATCGGGACCCTCTACATCGACATCGACCGCGCCGCGCTGGTCCGCTTCCAGTTCACCTTCACACCTCCTGCCTATCGCGATCGCACCGTCGAGGATATCACCGTCACCCTCGACAACGCCCTCGAGGAAAACGCTCGCTGGCTCCCCTGGCGCCAGTCGATCGTGATCCGCCGCGCGACGCCGTGGCTCGATACGCCGCTCCATACCGTGATTCGCGGTGACTGGGTGATCGACGACTACCGCTTCGGCACGGTGCATCCGCCGGTCTTCTTTGCAGGCCCCCCGATCGGAGGCCGCACGGCGCCCGTCGATTCGGGATGGACGGCGCCGATCGCGAACGAACTCAGCGACCTCCCGGAGACCGAGCTGGACGTCGCCCAGGTGGCGCGCCGCGCATCGCAATCGATCGGCGGACGTTCGCTCGACGGCTTGCCGCGCTTCCGGGTCGTCGACGGAGCCCTGAGCGATCTGCTGCGCGTCAACCGCGTCGAAGGCGTGACAATCGAGCCGGGAAGCTCCCTTGAACTCGGTCGCGGTTTCAACCTCCGCGCCCGCGCCGGGATCGGCCTGAGCGATGACCGGATGATCTGGGCCGGCGAAGTGGCGAAGCGCAGCGGCCCGGCGCGCTGGTCGGTCGGCGCCACGCGCAGCGTTGCCGACGTCGGAGATCTCCCGATGATCAGCGGCGTGGTGAACTCCGTCGCCACCGCCGTCGCCGGAACCGATCTGGGCGACTACACCCTCCTCGATCGAGCGACTGCCGCCGCGACGATCGCGTCCGGGCGCACTCTCGTCACCATCGCGGGCGGGTGGGAAGAATCGCGTCCGGCCGCGGCCGCCTTCACGCCGCTCACCGACTCGGTGCTCCCCAATCCGCTCCTGCCACGAAGCAGCGCGGCGATCGCGCGGCTGTCGCTGTCACGGCAAGGCACCGCCGGCGACGGCTGGACCATCGACGGCGAAGCCGGTGCTGGTACGACTGAATGGGCCCGGATCCGGGCGGCGGGCAACGTCGCGATCGCCATCGGGACCGGCTCGATCGAACTGAGCGGCACGGCCGGGTGGGGGAGCGCCGATCTCCCTGTCTATCGAAGCTTTCTCCTCGGCGGAAAAGGGACCCTCCCCGGGCTCCCGTTTCGCGAGCTCGGCGGCCGCAGGATGGCCATGGCTTCGGTCGGCTGGGCGCTTCCGGTCCGGCTCCCCACACCTCCCTTTCCGTATTCGAAATACGTCACGCTTCCAAGCATCTTGGAGCCGTTCCTGGCCGCCGGAATTGCCGGTGGCGACTTCGCGCTCGCCCCGTGGCGAGCGACCGGGAGCATCGAACCGGTGGCCGGCCTCCGCATCGATGCCTGGGGGCCGCTGATCCGCGTGGAATCGGGGATTTCGCTGCGAACCGGGCGGGTTACCATCTCGCTCGATGCCCATCCCGATTGGTGGGCAATCCTCTAGCGGCGCCGCGCCAGTGCGACAATCCGGTCACATCCTGACAGCGAGATGTCATGTGGCGACAGAGGCACCTAGATTGCAATGAACCGGCTGGAAACCCGTATCGAAGGGGCTCGTGCGTAACTACAACGACGAATGGACAGCCGTGGTCCTCGGGCCGCTCGTCCCGGTGGAGAAGCTGGAGCGGCTGCAGAATGATCGCGAATCATCCACCTCTCTCTGGGAGCGGATTCTTGACGCCCGCCTCCTGACCGAGGTGCAGGTCCTGGACGCCGTTGCCGCCCGTTGCAAGCTCCCGATCGCCGATCTCAAGCTGGCCGGCGAAGCGGCACGCGACGCCGTCCCCGAGCCGCTGGCCCGTCGCTACAGCATCGTGCCGCTCACGGTCAACGACGTCCTCCTCGAGGTCGCGACCAGCAATCCGTTCGACATCGGCGCCGAGCAGGCGCTTGCCTTTGCCACCGGACGCGAAGTGCGGATGCTGCTCGCTTCGCCGCCGCGGATCCGCGAGAAGCTCGACCAGCTCTACGGTGCCGCCCGTCGCGAGGGGAGCGTCAAGGACATCCTCACCGGGATGGAAGCGGCCGACGTCCGCACCGTCGAAGACGAGCAGGACGAGATGGACGCCGATGCCGCCGCGGCAGAAGCGAGTTCGCGGCCGATCATCAAGCTGGTCAACGTCCTCCTCGACGACGGTGTCACCAGCCGGGCGAGCGACATCCACATCGAATCGGGCGAGCAGGCCGTCGTGGTGCGCTACCGCATCGATGGCGTGCTCCGCCATGCGATGACGATTCCCCGCAAGGCCGGCACGCCGCTGATCTCGCGCATCAAGATCATGTCGGGACTCGATATCGCAGACCGGCTGCGGCCGCAGGACGGGCGCGCGCGCGTCGAGATCAAGGGGAACCCGGTCGACCTGCGCGTGTCGACGCTCCCCGCGACGCACGGCGAAAAGGTCGTCATCCGGATCCTGAACACCCAGTCGACGATGCTGTCGCTCGATTCGCTCGGCCTCTACGACGACGAGCAGACGCTGATCAAGCGGCTCCTCAACAGCAAGGAAGGGATTCTTCTTTGCACCGGCCCGACCGGGTCGGGAAAGACGACCACCCTCTACTCGTGCATTCGCACCATCGAAGGTGAAGGGATCAACATCGTCACCGTCGAGGACCCGGTCGAATACCGCCTCGGCAAGAACGTCGTCCAGGTGCAGACCAACGAGAAGACAGGACTGACCTTCGCGGCCGCACTGCGGTCGATCCTCCGCCAGGACCCCGACATTGTCCTCGTCGGCGAAATTCGTGACATCGAGACGGCACAGGTCGCAGTGCAGGCGTCACTCACCGGCCATCTGGTCCTGTCGACGCTGCACACCAACGATGCGCCGAACACGGTGACCCGTCTCGTCGACATGGGGCTCGAAGCGTTCAAGATCGGCGCGGCACTGCGCGGCGTGATTGCGCAGCGGCTGATGCGCAAGCTCTGCCCCTCGTGCCGTGTCGAGCAGGCGCACACCGAGGTACCGGAGCGGCTCCGTCCGTTCCTGTCGCGTGATGCCCAGCTCTGGAAAGCGGTCGGCTGCGGCCAATGCTCGCAGACCGGCTATCGCGGCCGCTTCTCGGTGGTCGAGATCCTGGCGATGAACCCCGATCTCGAGCGCCTCGTCGGCAACAACGCCAACGCCGACCAGATCGGCCGCGCGGCGCAGGAACACGGCATGCGGAGCCTCTTCGAATGCGGACTCCGGCATCTGATCGACGGGCACACCTCGATCGACGAACTGCTCCGCGTCACCGATGTCCCGCAGAGCCACGACGCGCCACCCGCCAAGGGACGCGGCAAGGCGAAGGGGAAGGGGAAGCAGACCTCCTCGACCGCCTCGCCGGCCGGCACCGACATCGAGACCACCGACGAACACAGCACCGACGAACTCTTTGCCGGGCTCGAACTGGTCGATGAGCCGGAAGCGCCGGCCCCGGCCGATCAGGCCAAGCCGTCGCGCGCGACGATCCTGCTCGTCGAGGACGAGGAGTCGCTGCGACGGGTGATCAAGGATCTGCTGGAGCAGGAGGGGTATCACATCTGCGAGGCGCGCGACGGTGCCGAAGCGATGGAACAGGTCGACCGGCACAACCCCGACCTCGTCCTGCTCGACCTCAACCTGCCGAACATCGACGGCTACACCGTGCTGCAGAAGCTCCGCGCCCATCCACGGACCGAGCACCTTCCCGTCGTGATCCTCTCGGCCCGCGGCGATGAGGACAACGAGGTGAAGGTCCTCCGGCTAGGCGCCACCGATTTCCTCTCCAAGCCGTTCCGGCCGAAAGCGCTCTCGGCCCGTCTCGAAGCGACGCTGGCACGCCGGGGCAGATAGCCACGGCGGTGCCGGCAGAATCCATTGATCCGTCAATGGAATGTCATGACGACCGTATCCGTTTCCCTGGTTGATGTCTACGTCCTGCGCGGGCGCGGTGAGGAGCTCGAAGTGCTGCTCCTCCGGCGCGCACCGCGTGGCGTCCGTGCAGGCACCTGGGAAGGGGTGCATGGAAAGATCGATCCCGGCGAGTCGCCCGTCGACGCGGCGGTGCGCGAACTCCATGAAGAAACGGGGTGCCATCCGCTGGCGCTGTACAATCTCAGCCGCGTCGAGCAGTTCTATCTGCACACCGAGGACCGGGTTGCAATGATTCCCGTCTTCGTGGCGTTCCTTGCCGGCGACGCCGTCGTCCGCCTCAGCGACGAGCACGACACACTGCTCTGGATGAAGCCCGACCCGGCGCGCGAGCGCCTGACGTGGCCGCGCGCGCGCCGCGCGCTTGACGATGCGATCGCGTTGCTGGGCAGCGGCGGCGCGGGAATACTGGAGGAGGTCCTCCGCGTGCGTTAAAAAGATCCGTAAACAGAATATCTGATCCGTTCTCCCTTCATTTGACAATTTGTTCGCCTTGCCGCATCCCAATTCTCACGTAACGTGCTATGACCTCCGGCGCCACACGATTCGGTGGTCGCCGTCGTCCGTGTGTATCGACAATCTTTCAGAGCGAGCCCGATGCGAGCCATCTCCCCCAACTCCCTGGTGGTGTGCGCAGCCGCCGGCGCAGTGATCCTCTTCGCGGGAAACGCGCGCGCCCAGGTCGCGCTCGATCCACACTTCCCGCTGCACATCGCGAGCGCGTCCTTCCAGACCGACTCGGATCGCGTCGGCAACCTCCTCGACGGCGCCATTGGCCGCGATGGACGAATCTGCGCCGCGGATTTCAGCGAAAAGATGATTCACTGTCTCGTCCGCAATCCCGATCATTGGGTCGAAATCGGCCGCAATGGTGAAGGACCCGGCGAATTCCGCGCACCCTACCGCGTCGCCTTCACACCATCACAGGCGATGTGGGTGTGGGATTTCCAGTCTCAGCAATTATCGCATTTCGATGCCGCCGGTCATTTCACCGGTCGCGCCGCCCTGCCGTACTTCTTCCGGCAGGTCGACAACATGGTCGCGCTGGGCGAGGATCGTGTGGTCTTCTGCGGTGTGACTTCGATTGCCTCTCCTGCCCGCGACAGCGCGCTCCATCTCTTCAAGTGGGTCGGCAGCGGCACTCCGATGCAGTTGGTCCGCGCCTTCGGCCGGCTCCCGGCGTATTCCGTCCGTGAAAAGATCGACCATTGGGGCGCTGGCGTCGTCACCGTCGCGGCCAACGGCAATCTCTACTACACCCGCCGCGTTCCCTGGGACATCTCGGAGTTTCGTCTCGATGGCACGCTGGTGCGAGTGATTCCGGGGCCCGAGACGCTGATCATGGGTGCCGATTCGGCGGTGTCGATCACCGAAGACAAGGAGACCGTGACCATTCGGCGGAACCCGGATGCGACGATCGTGTACCCGCTCCGCGCGATCGATATCGGCCAGAACTGGATCCTCACCGGGCGGCGGATCGCGACTCCCAAGGAAGCGCATGTCGTCTGGGACCTGCTCGACCGCCGCACCGGACGCCGGATCGCCGAGACGCCGCTCCCCAAGCCGCTCACCGAGATCTCCGGGTTCGGCTACGACGCGACGCGCAATACCCTGTGGGCGTCAGGCTCCAGGGATGATGTCGACGGCATCTGGTCGGTCACGTTTGCCCGAACTCCGCAGTAAACCACACACCCCCAACCCAAGGAGTCGATCCATGATCGCACGCATCGCCGCCGCACTGGCGGTCCTCGTTCCCTGCGCGCTCGGAGCGCAGACAATAGCGCCGGGCCGGATGCAGCCCCTGATGCAGAGCAATCTCTGCAACTTCGGCTGCGCAACCTTCCAGATGGGTGACAACGGTCCGAAGTTCGACGGCTGCCAGGAGAACACGGGCACCGATACCACGTTCAAGGCATGCACGTCGAACACCGACGCCGGCTGCTCGCTCAGCAATTGTCATGTCGCGACGCTGACCATGTCCGATGGCGTGGTCCTCGCCGCGGCACCCGCCTGCCAGCTCGATCACGCCGTTGCAGTTGCGCTGCAGACCTCGCGCTCCGCCGGTGGCGACCCTGATTGGTCCGTCACCGTTTCCACCACCTTTGCCAGGAGAACGCAATGAAGAAGTTCGCAGTCGCCCTCGCTGCAGTCGCGTGCCTGACCGTCGCGCTCGGTCCCCGCACCCTGCAAGCCCAGGTTCGAGCAGGGGGTGCCGCCCCGCAGATGATGACGCCGGTCGTGTGCACCTGGCACTGCTACTGGAGCACCGGCTCCGACGGGAGTGCGTCGGGGTATGCCTGCTACGAGGCGTTTGACGGCGTCCAGCAGTTCGAAGGCTGCGCCGCCGACGGGATCTGGCGCGAACCATACGGATGCGCCATGAAGCTCTGCGGTGAGGACGAAGCGGTCCTCGGCCCCGATGGGTCGCACGTCGGCGAGGCACGACTCTGCGACAACGCCCCCGAGTCGGCGCGCCGGTTGGTGACCGCCGCCAGTCTCCACAAGGCGCAGCAGAGCGAAAGCTTCGGACCGGCGTATATCGGGAGAGATGACGCGACGGCGAAGGGAATGCAGTAGCTCCAGTGACGTGACGAGGGCATCCCTGTCACGAGGTATGCCCTCGTACCGTCCGCGCTCAATCCTTCTTTTCGAGCGCCGCCAGTCGTGCCTCGAGTTCAGCGAGCCGGTCAACCTGGGCGGCCGGCGCCGGCGCAATGGCGGATGGTGCAGCGGTCGCGGCGGGCACCGCAGCCGCTGCCGGCACTGCACGCGCGGGCGTCGTGGTGCGCGGGACATTCCGCGCGGCGAGGCGGACGAATCCTCGTCCGAGCGGACCGAGCCAGACCGTTTCAAAGATCCGGTCACCGGGTGGCGCGCGGAACGGACTGCGAAGCAGCAACATCATTCCCACGCCAAACCAGATCACCGCCACGACCAACGCGATCAATCCCAGGAGGCCGACGTGGTAGCGCGCCGGCCCGGCCTTGACTGCGCTCCTCGCAACCACCACAACGAGAACGACCGCCGTCACGACCATCACCGACGCGATCCGCAGCGTCTTCTTCCGGTGCGCCAGCACTGCCGGATTGGCGCGATACGCTTCCCGCACCACCAGACGTTCCTCGGCGACCGCGCGCATCCCCTTGAGGATGTCGTCGGCGCTGTAACCGTCGGCCGCAAGGCGGCGCGCCGAGGAGAAGCTCATCATCGCACGGGTGATGATCACCGCGGTGATGAGCAGGACCGGGATTGCGGCGTCGAAGAGTCCGCCAGCCGACATTCCTCGCGCGATGAGCGGGAACATGATCAGAAGGAAGAACGCGACCAGTGACAGCGTGCCGAGATCCTGCGCGAACAGGCGGATCGGGAGCGGGATTTCCGGCGCGGCGAGCTGGGCGGCGTCGATCGCGTCGACCAGCGCTTCGGCGGTGCGGAACCGGGCGTCCGGCGCCTTGGCGACGCAGCGATCGATTGAGTCACCGAGCGCCGCGGGGATCCCGCTGCGAAGCGTCGACGCCGGCGGCAGCACCTCGGTGAGCTGCTTGACGATGATCTGCTGCGTCGACGTCCCGGTGATCGGCTTCGTGCCGGTCAGCGCAAACAGCGCCACCAGGCCGAGCGAATAGAGATCGGTGCGGCCGTCGACCGTGTCGCCGGACGCCTGCTCGGGGCTCATGAATTCCGGCGTGCCGACAACCTCGCCGACGCGGGTGAGCCCCGGCGCGGCGGCGGTCGACGTGATCGGTCGCGAGATTCCGAAGTCCATCAGCAGGGCGCGGCCGGTGGCGCGCTCGATCATGATGTTGTCGGGCTTGATGTCGCGATGCACCACCCCCCGGCCGTGCGCGTAGGCGAGAGCGTATCCGATGTCCTGCAGCACCCGCACGATCGTCCGGATATCCAGCGGTCCGGCACGCTTCACCCGCTCGGCGAGCGATTCACCCTCGACGTACCCCATCGCGAAGGCGAGGAGCCCGTCGCGGTCCTCGACGGCGTAGACCGGAACGATGTTGGGATGCGAGAACGACGCGGCGACCCGGGTTTCGCGGAGAAAGCGTTCGCGAAGTGACGGATCAGCGGCGAACTCGGGCGGCAGGACCTTGAGCGCGACCGGGCGGTCGAGCTGCACGTCGCGTGCGAGGTAGACCGCGCCCATCCCGCCGCGACCGAGTTCGCGGTCGACGGCATAGCGGTCGCCCAAGCGGGCGCGGACCTGGTCGAGGGTGCTGGTGGCTGGCATCAGGAGGCCGAAATCGACAGCGGCGCGCGGAGGGGCGCAAGGTGGCAGAGCGAGCCGACTGTTCTCGACGATTCTAGTCCGGCTGGTACGGCCAAGCCCAGACCGGTTGATCGTCGTCGGCGCCGCAGCGATCGAGATGCCCGATGCGCTGCAGGGCGTCCATGCGGGCGTCGGCTTCTTCGTAGCGCTGGTAGCGAATTGCGTGAACCGTATTCCGGCGACTCAATGGCATCGATGAGAGCGGCGGTGACGGCAGAATGTCAGAGGCGGGCTTCCGGGTGTCTGGACCGGTCGGCGGATCGCCGTAGGGATAGGTGATCGGAGCTTGCGGGCGACGCCAACTGGCGGATCGTGACCGCTGCGGCTGGCCCCATTCAGGAAGTCCGGGACCAGCCGCGCGACGAATTACTGGCGGCGGATGATGTTGGGCATGCTGAATAACAGCGTCAGCTGGATCCGCGGTCGGGCGTGGTCGAGAGATCGCCCCTCCCGACGCGATGCCGAGTGACTCGCACAGGGTGGTGACCTCGCGAAGGAGTCGCTCAAGCGTCACGGAGTCACGCTGTGCGGCTGCCCGAGCCGCTTCCCGAAGCAGGGCGGCGCGCAGGCGTATGGCGTGTTTCGTGGCTGGCAACTGCTCGAGCAGGTGCTCGATTGCAGCGCGTTGGTCATTGATCGAATGTTCGTCTGGTGGTTTTGACGTGTTCATGTGTCTGTCTCCTGCACTTGGCAGGGCGCCGAAATGCTCACCTATGATGAATCTGCCTGGTGCCCAATCTGATCCGTAGGATTCAACAAGATCCTTCGTCACTCGATTCGAATTCCCTGTGTCAGCTCGTGGTGCAGGATGGCCAGTTCGCGTCGGTCGCGGAGTTGCCGCCGAACCCCGAACTGCAGGCCGACGGCAACTCTTCGCCTCGCGATGCATCATCGATGTGGCTCGCCGAGGTCGAAGATCCAATAGATCCAAGCAAATGGCGCATTTAGCAGCGCTAAGGCAATCCCCAAAATGAAAGAGCGCGGCTTACTTCGATACCAATCGACAAACGCGAGCCACCACGACCACAGCGAGCACACGACACCGACTAACCCGATCGATGCGATCGCGTATTGTGCTTGTGTCGGCAGGCTTTGCCACTGATTACTCGAAAGACGAATTGCGCAGTAGCCGACCAGGGAGGCAACCATCCCTAGAATGGCGATGCGTTTTCCACTGTGGATCATGGTAGAGTGCTCCGAATCAGTGTTTGAGCTTGATGGACAGCGCGAGCTGCGACTGCCCGAAGCGCAGTCCAATTGATTGTCACGTCGAAGCCAAGCCCGACGGCTACGCCAATTGTCGTGCTCTTGCCATGCAACTGCTCTCGATGCTCGGCACCCAAGTCCTGACTCCCTGCGCGGAGCGCTCCCGTCAACTCGGGCGACTTCGCCAAATCCAACTTTACGCCGCCCCTCTGTCCGACAACCTCCGCGCCGAACTCGATCTTCGGCGAGCCGCTGCTGACCGTCAATTCGGCGGGGTATTTTGCAGAGAGGTCAATCGAAGCCACGCCCCCAACCGAGCCTTCGGCATAGGCTCCGACTAATCCGCTCGATATCGAGATTCCTCCCTGAAATCCTGCGGAGACCGTTCCGGTCAAGATGTCTCCGACGGTACAGGCCGAACTGTCGCGTGGCGGGCACAGGCCAAACGGATCTGTGAAGCTGTTGGGGTCATTCCCGTTGTACTGATAGAGGTTACCTCCGCCCGCGATTCCCGCGTGATCCTCCTGCAGCCACGTCCCAGTCGCCGGATCATACTGCCGCGTGCGGAAGCTGGAGATGTTCGCCGTGGAGTCAATCGCTACCCGCCGCGGATCAAAGGTCTGCGCCCGGGTGGTGATCCCCGACGTGGCCCATGTGCCGGGGGCGTACGATTGTGGTCCTTCGTACGTTGTGTTGAATGCCCCGATCGAGTCACCAATTGCCAGCAACTGGCCGAGGCCATCCGAGACCAGGAAGAGCTGCGCCTGCTGCACATTGCCGGTAATCCGCCGTACGGCGCTGAGCGGCTCGTCGAGCCCAGGCGCCGGGACATAGGTCCAGAAGTTGTCGGGATCACGGACGACGTTGTCGCCCAGGAACACGACCGGCCCGCGGCCGCACGGCTCGAAGGTGCGGCCGTCGGGATCGTAGCCGCAGGTGTTGGGCGCGGTGAAGAAGTCATGCCCTTCACCGGCCATTCGGCCTGCACCATCGTACTGGTACTCGTAAACGTCCGCCGCCACGGTGTGGACCGCGTCCTGAAGGTAGTCAGCCCACCGGCTGCCATCGGCAAGGTATTCATAGTGGCGGACCGACGTGCCCAGTGACGATACCGTCACCTGGCTGTCCACCCGATTGCTGTTGGCCGGAAAAATGTTGGTAATCACCTGCGTAATTCCGCCGAGATGAATCTGCTTGGTGCGATTCCCCGACGGATCGTATGTGAAGCTGTCGGTCGTCGTGATCGAACCGCTGCGGCCGGTGAGGGTCTGGACCGCGATCGCCCCGGTCCGGAAGTACCGGGTGATCGCTTCGCTCGGCAGCCAGTCGCCGCACGGGTCGCCCGGCATCGAGTCGGCGAAGAACGCGCCGTCGCGGCAGCTCATCGTCTGATGCAGCGGGCGCCCCATGGCGTCCACGCTATCCTGCGCCATCGTGAAGTAGAAGCGGTTCGGGATGAGCGATCCCGTGTCTCGAGATACCAGCTCCCGCAGCACGCCCAGACGGTCGTAGTGCGACGTCACGTTGAGCTGCGCTGTGGTATCGAACGGATAGACGATCGTCTGCCGACGGCCGAGCTGGTCCCAGGTGAACTCGTACAGTTGCCGCTGCACGCTGTCGCTGTTCACCAGCTTCGCCACCAAGGTATCGAGATCACCTGTGCTCTTGTACACATAGTGCCAGATGTCGCCGACGCGCCAGAGGAGCGAGTCGACGCGCCCGCCGGCATCGTAGTGAGTGCGCACCGAATCCGCCGCAAGCGCTCGCACTCCGGTGAGCGCGGTGTTCGGATGAATGGCTTCGGTGTGAACGTCGCCGTTCTGGAAGTAGCTGCGGGTAATATCCCCGCGAGTGCTTCGGTGAACGAGCAGGTTCCCGACAGCATCATACGCGCTGGTGACCGTGTCGGCGGGTGTCTCATAGAATTCGCCGAACATGACAATACTGTCGATCGGCATCGTCCAACGGGTTTCGCGACCGAGTGAGTCATAGCTGAACGTCAAGACTTGCCCCTTGCGCGTCTTCCGGCTGGTCATCAAGCCGCGGCTATCGTAGAAATTCGAGTCTGCGACGCCCTGCTCGTCGATGTCGGCGATCAGCAGGCCTCGCGGATCGTACCGGTATTTGTGGGAGACGTTCCTGTAGTCATCCACCTCACTCAGCAATCCGTTCGTGTAGAAGCGCTTCGTATACACTGGATCGAACGCGAGGTTGTTGAGGATATTGTTATCGTTGCAGACGAACTCGCTGGAGAGGCACCCGGCCGCCGTGGAATCCGTCGCACCATTTGAGGCCATCAGGGTATCACGATCCATCGAGTCGTAGAAGTAGGACAGCCGGTAGTGCAGCGGGTTGCTGGATGAGGTGATCCGGCCGGCGGCGTCGTAGTAGTACAGCGTCGCGCCGCCGGCAGGATTCTTGACCTCGACTGGGTTTCCCGTGCTGTTGTAATTGATGGTCGTCACGAGGTCAGTGTCACGGTCGGCGGTGAGACTCTGGATCCATGTCGTCACGCTCCGATCGGTCACGCTGGTGATCTGTCCGCGGACGGAATCGTCCGAGCTGGCATAGCCGAACACCGTGTGATGGCTCCGCGGGTCGATCACCGAGTCGGTCAGACCGAGCGAGTTATAGAAATACTTGGTGACGAGCCCCGATGGATCGGTGACCTGGCTTGGCGAGAACAGATCGTTGGCGTCGCCATAAAGCCACGAAGTGGTACGTGGCGACAGCCCATCGGTCGTGCTGTCCTGCAGGGAGGTCAGATTGGCGTTGGCGTCATAACCCAGATTCAGACGGCGGCCATTCGGGTAGAGAATCCGTGTCGGCATCGCCGGCACCGCCGAGTTCGCACGACTATACGTCGTTATCGATCCGTAGGCGTCGCGTTCCACGATCGGGGCGCCCCACTTGTCGACGTGAAATATCGACGTGAACCCCTCGCCACTCGGCGGCCCGTCAATGGTCGTGACGGCCGTTGAGGTATCCGCGGGAGTCTGGCCGACGTATCCGGCGGCCTGCCACGGCGCAAACGTCGTCACCGCGGTCTTCGCGTTTGTGGCAGTCCCGTAGAGAACCTTCGCTGAATCGACCAACCCGTTGGAAGCATAATGCAGGACAGTCGTGTCTCCTTGAGGACTGATAGCCCTGCCTATCCGGCCACCGGTCGTCGAGTCGAACGAGAATGCTGTTCCGTCGGGCCAATGCCAGAGTGTCATCTTGCCGCCGCTTGTCGACACGGCCACATCACGTCCGCCGACGCGCACGCTATCGAGGAAGCCCGAGCCATTGTAGTGCATCACGAATGTCCTACCGCCAGACCCGGCGGGTGGCACGTGGACACTGTCGAGCTGGGTTGCGCTCCGCCAGAAGAAAGTGGTGACCTGCGTTTGCCGATTGCTGGTGCGGATATGTCGTCCGGTGCTATCGAAGACGACCTGGATTCCGTGCGGAAGGGTTCGCGTGTATTGGCCGCTCGCAAGCTTGATCGTGTCCTTGAAAGCTTCCGACGGCGCGATCCATGTCGTGCTGTTGATTTGATGATAGAACTTGCTCGATCCATCACCATCGACCCACAAGATTTGCGACTGTCCGGTTCCTACCGGCTGATGAAGCACCAAGCGCTCCACGCCAAGCCACTCCCAGCCGGCACCGTAGTTCCCGGTGCTTCGGTTCACGACTTGTAGAAGGCCGTTGACCGAACTCCCCATCGAGTCACTGCCCGCCACCGCGTAGACGGTGAGCGTGTAGGAATAAGCCCCCGTGGGCGCCGAACCCGCGTTCCAACCCAGCACTAGCTGCCGAATGCCGCCGGCACTCCACGGCGAATAGGTCGCAGTTGTACGGACGGTGTCGTGGACGGAGAGCACGGCCGTAATCCGCGTGAGTGTCGGTTCGCCCGGATCGAGTGACACGTTCGCGGCAACGAGTGGCTGAGGCGCAGCGGTAGCGGACGCATACGTCAGTGTCATCCGCCGAGTGCGATCGAGCGTGGTGTACCCTGGCGTGCTCAGCATCAGCAGGGCGTCGCCGCATGACCAGTCTGCGACTCCCGCCGAACTCGTCAGACAATGTGCCCGGTTGAAGACCGAATCGTTCTGCCGCGGTTGAGTCAGCGTCGGAGCGATCGGCGACACGATGTTGACATCGTACCAGCCGGAGTCTGACACGATACCGGTCATGTGCAGGACGACTTGCCCCGAGCCGCTGGTTCCGGTCACCGAGTAGCCAACAGTGACGTCGGTACTCGCGAGCGGATCGAGGGTGATGTTGTCGTCCGGTGTCGTCCCGCAGCTGGTGACGACGCCGGTCCCATCGCAGGAGGGCGTGTACGTAGTGGTAAAGCCGCGGTTGTTGGTGACGGTGAAGGTGACCTCGCCGCCCCCGTTCGCCGAAACGCCCACTGGCCCGCCATCCTTTGGCTCGACGTCAACCGACCCCGATGCCGGCGGTGGCGGCGTCCGGCGGATCGGGACCTGAGCGGCGCCTGCCGTGAGATGTGCCGCCATGGCGAGTGCGCCAGTGCAGAGCGCACCGACGACTCGCCTCCAAAGGTGGGCACCGTTCCGGCGCCGATGGAGCGCGCCAGAACGGCGGTCCCGGTCCTCAGGGGGAGAGGTCCGGGGGGACTGCGTCCAGCCTGGGAATGGCCGGGGTGGGTGGTGGAGCGCCGCCGCCGGATAGGCGACGGTCAAGGCGGCGCCGGACGGCGCCAAAACGGGATGCTTCATCTGGACAACCTCGGTCAGGGGGTAACCGAATAAAAACCGAAACAACGGACCAGATTTACGCGCTTCCTGACCCCCTGTCAACCCGCCCGAAAGTTCCACGATTCATCGGTCCCAAAACGTCAAGAACCCGGCATTTCTGCCGGGTTCTCCCATTCGCAGCGCATCTTCAGCGCGCGACTCGACGCCGCTGCCTGACTCCCCTCAGCTCTCCCGCTTCCGATCCGGATCCCGGTGCGTCTGGAACACCTCCGCCGGCGCATTCGGCTTCACCCGGATCGATTTGGCCGGAATCCCCACGTGCACGTGGTACGGCCGCACATCCTTCGTCGCCAGCGCTGACGCGCCTACCATCCCGTTGCGCCCCACGCGAACACCCGCGAGCACCGTCGCGTGGTACGTCACCCGCACATCATCCTCCAGCACCGTCCGGATCGACGTCACATCCTTCTGCTCCACGATGCTGTGCGTGTGCGAGTAGATGTTGGCGTAATCCGAAATCGAGACGCGATTCCCCAGCGTGATCCCGCCGCGATCGTCCAGCAGGACGTGCCGGTGCACCACGACGTCGTCGCCGACCTCGAGCTGATAGCCGAACGAGAACTCGACGTGCTGGAAGCATTTGAAATTCGTCCCGACGCGCGCAAAGAGCAGCGGCGCCAGGATCCGCCGGAATTCGACGCCCAGGTCGACATTCTGCCCGCCGCACGGGAGGCGATCGAACGAATACCAGAGCCAGAGAATCGGCTTGACTCGCGCAAACTTCTCCGCATCGACATCGCCGTAGTACTCCGGCTCCAGCGTGATGTTGCGCGGATCGCACGCTGCGACCGCGATCCGCATCGCAGCCGGAAGCGTCGCATCGTCGGCGCGCTCCTCCCACCCGCCCTGTCCGGGATAGGCGAGCTCGAAGATCGTGTCGCGGGCGATGACGTTCCAGTCGGCGCCCGGCGCGTTGAGCCGCTGGTCGAGATCGGAGAGCCACGCGTCACGGAGTGCGCGCGCCTGGTCCGGAATGTCGACCTGCTTGAGCGGGAGCATGACCATCAATGGTGTCCTCCGCTCGTGTCGGCATGCAGGCGGGCCCGCCCCTGAATGCGCGAGCGCTCCGAATCGAATCGGGTCAGCCGATTCGCCCAGTCGTCGTTCGTCGCGGCGAGGTATGAGAGGGTGAACGCTTCTTTCACCGGGATGTCGCGCCGGTAGAGCAGCAAAGCCTGCACCTGCTGGCGCACGTCGAGCTGCAGGTTCGAGAAATCGGCCGAGAGCGGCACCCAGCCGACGGGACGAAACTGCTGGCCATGGAACGTCAGCGTGACGAGCGCCGGGTCGAAGCGCGTGTTCTGTGCGGTCGCATGGAACGAGACCAGCGCAATTCCCGGATCGGTCACCCCATCGAGCGATCCCACCGAATCGATCTGGGTCCGGTACTCGGAGACGAGGCGCTGCATCGCCAGGTACGAGTCTTTGGTAAGCAGCCGCAGGATCCGTTCGTCGAGCGGCACGAAGACGATTTCGAGATTGCCGTTCATCAGGTTGATCGTGGCATTCGACAGGCTCATCTGGCCCATCCCGATCGGCAGATTGTCGGTCCGCGACGTGTCGGTCACCACAGCCTGCGCGTTTGCGGACGCTGCCATTGCGATGCTCGCGGCGAACACCACCATCGCGCGTTGTACGATCTTCATCGATTCTCCCCCACTGTTGCCGCCTGGAGCAAAGAGGCGCCGAGGTCGGCGATGCCGAGCCCGGTGCGGGCGCTCACCAACTGGATCTGGTCGGCTTCCAGCCCCAACTCCCGGCTCCTCGCCTCGAGTGCGGCCGTCTGTCCGCTGCGGGAAAGCTTGTCGGCCTTGGTCAGAACCGCCAGCACCGGCGCCGCCGAGCTCGACAGCAGCGTCTGCATCTCGACGTCGTCGCTTGACGGCGAGTGGCGCACATCGAGAAGCCAGACCACCCCCGTCAGCGATTTCCGCTCCTTCAGCAGTCGTTCGAGGAGGACGCGGTACTCGCGCCGGGCTGCCTGGCTCGCCTGGGCGAAGCCGTAGCCGGGGAGATCGATCAGATAGAGTGCGGGAAGGCGGTAGATGTTGAGCAGCTGCGTCTTGCCGGGAGTGCTGCTCACCCGGGCCAGCGCCCTGCGTCCCACCAGTGCGTTGAGCAGAGAAGACTTGCCGACATTGGAGCGCCCGATCAGCGCGAATTCAGGCGCTGATGGATCGAGCGGATGGTTGGGATCCGGAAACGACCCGATGAACTCGATCGGGACGGTCGCGAGCGGGCCGGTCACGCCTCTTTCTTCTGACGGGCGCGTTCGGTGACGACGATCGGCGAGGTCCCCTGGGTCACCGCTTCAGGTGTGATGATGACTTCGCGCACGTCCTGCCGGCTCGGAAGATCGAACATGATATCGGTCATCATCTGCTCAAGAATGGCGCGGAGCCCGCGAGCACCGGTCTGCCGCGTGATCGCCTTGCGTGCCGCGGCGCGCAGCGCCTCGGGATCGAAGGTCAGGCCGACCCCTTCGAGATCGAAGAGCTTCCGGTACTGCTTGGTGAGCGCATTCTTCGGCTCGACGAGAATCCGCACCAGGGCGTCTTCGTCGAGCGACTCGAGCGCCACCAGCACCGGCAACCGTCCCACCAGTTCGGGGATCAGCCCGAACCGAAGGAGGTCATCCGGCTCGGCGCAGCTGTACGGATGCTTCTCGTCGAAGACCGCAGTCGACGTCACTGCGGGTTCGGTCGATGCAAAGCCGATCCGCGACCGCCCCATCCGCGTCTCGATGATCTTCTCGAGGCCGTCGAAGGCGCCGCCGCAGATGAAGAGGATGTCGCGGGTGTTGATCTGGATGTATTCCTGTTGCGGATGCTTCCGGCCACCCTGCGGCGGCACCGACGCAACCGTTCCCTCCAGGATCTTGAGCAGCGCCTGCTGCACCCCTTCGCCCGAGACATCGCGGGTGATGCTCGGGTTCTCCGACTTGCGAGCGATCTTGTCGATCTCGTCGATATAGACGATCCCGCGCTCGCACTCGTTGACGTTGAAATCGCCGGCCTGCAGCAGCCGCACCAGGATGTTCTCGACATCCTCGCCGACGTATCCCGCCTCGGTCAGCGTCGTCGCGTCGGCGATGGTGAAGGGAACGTCGAGGATCCGCGCCAGCGTCTGGGCGAGCAGCGTCTTTCCGGTCCCGGTCGGGCCGAGGAGCAGGATGTTGGACTTCTCCAGCTCGACTTCGCTGCTGTCGCGCGGACCGGAGTTGATCCGCTTGTAGTGATTGTAGACCGCCACGGCGAGTGAACGCTTGGCGCGCTCCTGGCCGACGACATACTGGTCGAGCGTGTCCTTGATCTCCTGCGGCGACGGAACGGGGCGCTGCCCTTCTGTCGCTTCGCGCTCTTCGTCCTCGGCCAGGATCTCGTTGCAGAGCGTGATGCATTCATTGCAGATATAGACCGACGGACCGGAGATGAATTTCCGGACCGAATCCTTGCTCTTGCCGCAGAACGAGCAACGCAGGTGTTTGTCGTTGGACATCGGTCGATTGCCCCTAACTCGCGATCGTGACAGCCTTGCGCGGCATGAATACCGTGTCGACGAGGCCGTACTCCACTGCTTCGTTGGCGCTCATGAAGCGGTCGCGCTCCATGTCGCGTTCGATCTGTTCCACCGGTTGCCCGGTGTGCTTGGCGTAGAGCTCGTGCATCTTGCCGCGAAGGTAGAGAATCTCGCGCGCCTGGATCTCGATGTCGGCCGCGGTCCCCTGCGCGCCGCCCGACGGCTGGTGCATCATGATCCGGGAGTGCGGCAGCGCGGCCCGCTTCCCCTTGGTCCCCGCCGCGAGGAGAAACGACCCCATCGACGCGGCCATCCCCATGCAGATCGTGTTGATCGGTGCCCGCAGGTGCTGCATCGTGTCGTAGATCGCCATCCCGCTCGACACCACCCCGCCCGGCGAGTTGATGTACAGGTAGATGTCCTTCTCGGGATTGTCGGCCTCGAGAAAGAGCAGCTGGGCGATGATGATGTTCGCGACGTCGTCATTGATCCCGGCACCCATGAACACAATCCGGTCCATGAGCAGCCGCGAAAAGATGTCGTAGGTGCGCTCGCCCCGACTGGAGCGCTCGATGATATACGGCGGATAAACGGAGGCGTGGGTCACGCCGATTCCTCGGTCACGGTGGACTGCTGGAGGAGCCAGGTGAAGACCTTCTCCTCGGTGATCGATCGCTCGACTTCCGCCAGGCGATGATGCTGCTGCAACGATGCGTAGAGCTGGCCGGGTTCCATCCCGCGAGCGGCTGCCATCGCGGCGACGCGGGTATCAATATCCGCCTCAGTGGCACGCAGGTTCTGGGCCGTCGCGACCGCATCGAGCACCAATTCCCGCTTGACCTGCGCCTCTGCAATCGGATGGAACGACTGTTCGAACGTTTCAAGCTGCGACTGATCGATCCGGTACGACTCGGCATACGCATGCATCAACCGGTGGACCATCACGTTCGGCGCCGGGACGTTGTTTGCCTCGGCGAGTTGGCGCACCAGTGCCGACCGCACCTCCTCGTCGGCGTGGCGGCCCGCTTCGGCTCGAAGATCGTCCGCGACCCGCTCCCGCAGGACGGCGAGCGAATCAAAATCGCCGAGCTCGCGGGCCAGGGCATCATCGAGCGGCGGCAGAGCCTGCTCCTTCACCTCGTGCAACGTCACCCGAACGCGACGCTGCTGGCCACGGCGCGAGGCATCGGTATGGTCGTCCGGGAAGCGAACGTCGGCATCGACCGTCTCGCCAGGTTGCAGTTCCATGATCCGTTCTTCGAGTTCGGGAATCGCCTGGCCTTGGCCCAGGATGAGGTCGTGCGGCTGGCCCGGGGTCGGCTCGGTCCCTTCTTCCAGCGTCGTCACTGTCACAGAGACGAGGTTCCCGGGCTTGGGCCGCACGCCGCTCAACGGGTTCCAGCTCCCGCGCTCCTCGCGCAGCCGCTGGAGTTGTTCGTCGATCGCAGCCTCGCTGACCGGCGGCACGGTGCGGGCGAGGGCGAACCCGCCGGTCGTGGCGAGGGTGATCTCCGGGCGCACCTCGATCAGGAGCTCGAAGGTGAGGGGCTTGCCGGTCTCGAAGGAGACGTTCCGAACCTGTGGCTCGGTGATCGGCCTGACCTCGGTCTCCTTGAGGATCGTATCCCAGCTTTCGCGGAGCGCATCCTCGAGGACGAACTGGCGGATCTCCTGTTCGAAGCGCCGCCGGATCACCGGTTCGGGGGCGTGTCCCTTGCGGAAGCCGGGGAGCCGCGCCTTGCGGGCATATTCGCGGACTGCCCGGAGCTCGCTGGCGGCAAGGCGGTCGGCATCGACGGTCACTTGCAGCGCCCGGGATGCGACGTCTTCCGCTTTCGTTTCGTATGTGATTCCTGTCATAACCTGAAAAAATAGCGATTTCCGGGTCTCCTCGCGCCCCTCTGGCGACAAGGTCTTTTCGTTTACCGGCTATTGCGCTCTATTGCGTTGTGGCCCGCATCATGGTTGTCGACGACGACGCGTCAGTCCGGCGCGTGCTCCGGCTTGCGTTCGAGCGGGCGGGCCACACCGTCATCGAGGCCGAGTCGGCCTTTCAGGCGCTCGACCTGCTGCGCAGCGACGGCGCTCCCGACGCGGTCGTCAGCGATGTCCTCATGCCCGGCATGAGCGGGCTGCAGTTCTACCAGCACCTGAGCGAGCGAGCCCCCAACCTCCGCAACCGCGTGGTCTTCCTGAGTGGCGCCAACCGCGACCCTCGAATCCACGTACCGATTGAGCAGCTCGGTGTGCCGCTCCTCGGCAAGCTCGATGATCCTCGGCTGGTGATCGACGCGATCCGCGTGGCGCTCCTCCGGCCCACCGACACCACCGGAAGCTGAGTTTGCACCCGCCGCGAGTGAATCGTGGCGTTACACTTGTCGCCAACCCCAACCATCCCCGTTCGAGAGCCTTCTTCATGCGCCGTGCTCTGTTCGCCGTCACCTTTGTCGTTGCTGCCGCGTCACAGGCCGTGGCGCAGCAGCCACGCCGCGGGTTCACCCATGCCGACACTCTCCGCGCCGCCAACGGCCCCGGCCGCTCGTGGTGGGATGCGACTTTCTACGACCTCCATACCTATGTCTCCCCGGCCGATTCATCGATCCACGGCTGGAACGGGATCACCTACAAGGTCCTGGCGCCCGCCCAGGAGATGCAGATCGACCTGCAGCTGCCGCTCGAGATGGACAGCGTCGTCCAGGACGGGAAGACGCTGACCTCGCGCCGCGACGGCAACGCCTTCTTCGTGACGCTCACCTCGCCGCAGCGGAAGGGGACGACGCGGACGGTGACGGCGTACTACCACGGCAAGCCGGTCGCCGCTCGCCGGCCGCCGTGGGACGGCGGCTTCATCTGGCAGCACGACTCGCTCGGCCGGCTCTGGGTCGCGACGGCGAACGAGGGGCTCGGCGCGTCGGTCTGGTGGCCCGACAAGGACATCGCCTCCGACGAACCCGATTCGCAGCGAATCGCCATCACCGTTCCCGATCCGATGCAGGATGTCTCGAACGGCCGTCTGCGGAGCACCCGCAGGAACGGCGACGGCACCACGACGTACGAGTGGTTTGTCACCGAGCCGATCAACAACTACGACGTGGAAGTGAACGCCGGTGGCTACGCCCATTTCAGCGATGTCTTCAAGGGCGAGGCGGGGAATCTCACGCTCGATTTCTGGCCGCTGAGCTTCCATCTCGACACTGCCAAGGTGCAGTTCCAGCAGGCGAAGTCGATGCTGTCGTGCTTCGAGCACTGGTTCGGGCCGTATCCCTGGTATGCTGACGGGTACAAGCTGGTCGAAGCGCCGCACCTCGGCATGGAGCACCAGAGCGGCGTGGCCTACGGCAACAAGTACAAGAACGGCTACTCCGGCCGCGACCTCTCGAAGACCGGCATCGGTCTGAAGTGGGACTTCATCATCGTGCACGAAAGCGCGCACGAATGGTGGGGGAACAACATCACCGGCAACGCGTCAAGCGACATGTGGATCCACGAATCGTTCGCGAACTACGCCGAGAACCTCTACACCGAATGTCAGCAGGGGAAGGACGCCGGGGCGAAGTACGTGATCGGCACCCGTTCCCTGGTACGGAATGACTCGCCGATCATCCCCGACTCGGGAATGCATGTCGAAGGGTCCGGCGACGTGTACTACAAGGGCGGCAACATGCTGCACACCATCCGCCACCTCGTCGACAACGACGACAAGTGGCGCGACGTGTTGCGCGGCTTGCAGCACCATTTCTGGCACCAGACCGCGTCGACCCGGCCGTTCGAGGAAGAATTCAACAAGCTCGCGGGGAAGAATTTCGACAAGGTCTTCGATCAGTACCTCACGACCACCAGGATTCCGACGCTCGAATACAGGATCGCGGGGAACAAGCTCTCCTACCGGTGGGTCGACGTCGTCCCCGGCTTCGACATGCCGGTTCGCGTGACGTTGAACGGCAACGGCTATTCGTGGATCCATCCGACGCCCGACTGGAAGGATTCGCCGATTGCGCTGCCGTCGGGAACACCGTTCACCGTCGACGAGAATTTCTACGTGAAGGCGCACGACGTGGGCTCGGGAACCGGAACGGAGTGAACCGCATCGGTCCTCGCGATCGGTGTACGATGCCGTGACGTCAACCGTCTCCTCGACAGCGGCACGCGATTCAACTTTCGCGAGGAGGCGGACGATGTTGCGTGACTTCACGAGATTCCTCAGCGACGACCCGATGGATGTCCTGCTCAATCCCCGGCGGACCGAGGAGCAGGACCGGGCGAGGGCGGCTGGTGCATCGCGGTTGCAGGCACTCGGCGTCCGGCTCACCGGCACCGAGACGAGCGACGAGATCGGGGACCTTCTCGACGCGATCGAGGCGTTCGAAGAGGCGGTGGAATCGCGCGGCGGCGACCTGATGATCGATGAGGGGCCGCACGGCGTGACGACCGAGCCGGAATCTCCCGATTTCGTCCTCCCAAGGCGCGGCGACCACGAATCGGTGGCAGCGTTCAGGGCTCGGCTCATCGACACCGCATCCCGGCTCAGGGAGATCGGTCAGCGCCGTTGATCGGCGCGGGAGGCGCTTGGTCGGCTCCCGGAAGTCGTTGATCGAACCGGCCACGCGCGGTCGGCTCTTTCGGTTCGATATTTGACGGTACACTTTCTCGCCGGCTTCTGGCGCCGGATTCTCAATGGCACCCCCCGTCGCATCCGGGTATGGTTCAACTCATGAGATACGCCCCTGAAGTGACCAGCGTCGGACTCCGCCGGCCGAGGGCAGTTAACCTTGGCCGGAAGCGCTCCGTCCTTACGAACATGATCCCAGCGTCCTTCGCCTCCCGCGCCGCGCGCCGCTCGTGGTGGCTCGCAGCAGCTGCCGGCGCCGCCTTCCTCGCGGCGTGCAGCAGCACCTCCCCGGGGAACACCGGCGTCCCGAGCGGACCGTTCGTCAACAATCCGTGCTCGCCGGGAACAGTCAATCTTGGCGTCGCGCAGAGCGTCCTGCTCGACTGCAGCAACGGCGGGTCGACGGTATCGCTGGCCGGTAACGGTGCCAGTTATGTGGTCGTGGCACAGTTCGCGACCAACCTGGTTGCCAATCAGAACATCCCTTACACACTCGAGACCGGCACCCTCGCGACGGCCAACCTGACGGCGCAGCGGGTGGCCGCGATGCGATCGGCAAGCACCACGGCGTTTCTGTCGCGCGGGACGTTGCCGCCGAAGCGGCCGATGGAAAACCAGGCGGCGTTCGAGCGCGCGGTGATCGGCCACGCGGCGAGCGTCAGCTATCCGCGGATGTCCGCGCGCCCGCTCGCTCATGAGATCGCGCCGCCGACACTGGGTAGCACCCGCACCTTCCGGGTCCTTTCCAACTTCAATGCCAATTCCTTCTCGACGGCGACAGCGCAGCTCGCGTACATCGGGTCCAACATCTATCTGTACATCGACGTCAGCGCGCCGGCCAACGGGTTCACCTCCAGCCAGCTGCAGGCGTTCGGCCAGCTCTTCGACCAGACGCTCTATGACATCGACGTGAACGCCTTTGGCCAGCCGTCGGATGTCGACGGCAATGGGCACATCATCATGCTGATGTCGCCCTTGGTGAACGCCGACACGCCGGCATCAACGTGCAGCACCGAAGGGTTCGTGGCGGGGTTTTTCGACTCGGAGGACTTCAACAACTCCGGCGACCCGAATTCGAATCAGGGCGAAGTCTTCTACTCGATCGTCCCCGATCCGAACGGCACCGTGTCCTGCGCGCACACCGTGGACGACGTCGGTTCCAACATTCCGGCCACCTTCCTGCACGAGCTTCAGCACCTGATCAATTTCTCGCAGCACGTGGTGGTGAATCATCAGGCGGCGCAATCGAGCTGGCTCGATGAAGGGATGAGCATCGTTGCCGAAGAGCTCGGCTCGCTCTACTACGAACAGAAATGCCCGCCCCCGGCATGCCGCACTGACGCAACGCAACTCTTCCCGGATTCATCCCAGGGATTCATCCAGGGTTTCTTCTACGATTCATACGATTACGCCCTCCTTCCCGACTCGGTCTCGCTCACGCTGCACAACGATTCGGAAAATGGATTCTCCTGGCGGGGCGGTGACTGGACGATGGTGCGATACCTCGCCGACCGGTTTGGCACCCAGGTCTACCACCTGCTCGAGACCGGGCCATCCGACGGCCTCGCGGCGATCACCGCGGCGACCGGCAATCCATTCCGAAGTTCGTTCGGAGATTTCGGGATGGCGCTCTATACCGATTCGCTGCCCGGACTTCCACGCATGACCGCGCCGCCGGCCGACCGGTTCGTGACGCGCAACCTGCACCAGCTCTGGGCGCGCCTCTTCGCGACGTCCGGGCCGAGTTCGCAGGTGCCCCTGGCGATGCCGCTGGTGCTCTTCGGTATCCACGCCGACACGACGACCTTCGTGATGGAACCGGGAGCGATGTCATTCTGGCGGGTCGATACCGCGCCAACGGATACCACCGTGGCGATCCGGTTCGCCGGTCCAGGAGGGAATGCGCTCTCCTCGGCGCTGGCACCGCAGCTTTCGGTATTCAGGCTCCCACCGGGGCAGTAGCCGGCGCCGCAGGAAGGCGCGAAGAGTGAAACAGCGCGTCCACCGACTTCGTGGGCGCGCTATTTCTTTGCGGCTCCGACCCGGATGACTCGATCGAGCCGGATGTCGGCCGACGACGCGCCCACTTCGAGGCGCACCGGTTCCGATTCGACGCTCCACCCCTGCGTGGCGCTGTTCCAGTACGCCAGCGCTGAGGCCGGGAGCGAAAACGCCACCGTCTTCGTTTGGCCCGGCGTCAGCGACACTCGCTGAAACCCGCGCAAATCCTCGCGGGGACGTGGAACCGACGATCCGAGATGCTGCACGTACAGCTGGACGACTTCGTCACCAGCGCGTGAGCCCGTGTTGGTCACATTGACGCGCACCGTATCGGTGGCATCGAAGGCAAGGGAGTCGCTACTCACTCGGAGCGAATCGTACGCGAAGGTCGTGTAGCTCAATCCGAATCCGAAAGGAAAGAGCGCCGGCCCGTCGAAGAACCGATAGGTCCGTCCCGCCATGTTGTAATCGTCAAACGGCGGAAGATCCGCCACGTTGCGGTAGAAGGTGACCGGGAGGCGTCCCGCGGGGTTGTAATCGCCGAAGAGCACGTCGGCGATCGCGGCGCCGCCGGCTTCGCCCGGGTACCACCCTTCGATGATCGCCGGCACGTGTGCCGCGGCCCAGTTGACCGCGACGGCGCTGCCGTTCAGCAGCACGAGGACTGTCGGCTTGCCGAGCGCCATGACCCGGCGCAGCAGCTGTTGCTGGGCGTCGGGGAGGTCGATGCGGGTGCGGTCGCCGCCGGTGAATCCATCGACCTGGACGCGCATCTCCTCGCCTTCGAGCGCGTTGCTGAGGCCGAGAACCATGACGACCGCGTCGGCATCGCGTGCCACTGCAACGCTCTGCGCCTCGAGATACTCGGCCGGCGGCTGCCAGAGGAGTTGCACGTCGGCTGCGCCGTATGACTCCGCAGCCTCGATCGCGATCCTGTAGTTCTTCCCCGCAGCAAGTTCGATTGCCGCCGATGACGCAAGCCTCGGCGTCGCGGATTCGACATTGCGTTGTCCAAAACCCGAACGGACCACTACCGAATCGTCGAGACGCAGCTGAAAGCGGACCGTTCCGCGCAGCGCGAGGTGATAGATGCCGGTCACCGGAGGCTCGAACGTCCCACTCCACCGCACGCCGAAGTCGTCGGCGTTCATCCCGGTACGCGGGGCGCCGTCGTGCCAGTTGGCATCGACCGCGGAATCGGTACGCGTGAAGAGCGGTTTCCCGTCCATCGTCCGCGATGCGTAGATGTCCGCGGTGAGTCCGCGGTGGCCATGCGGCGTCGCCAGCACCGTCGACGGGACTGGATCAAATGCGGGGAGTCCATCTGCCAATGCGGAGCCGCGCGCATATCGAACGGTCGTATGACGCGAGACGGCGGCGCGGATCCCCTGGAGTGGCGTGATGGTGTCAGACGACGATCCATTGTAATTCCCCATCTGCACCTCCGGATCATCGGCGTTCGGACCGATCACGGCGATGCTGCGGATCGTCTTCCCGAGCGGAAGGAGATGATCCTGGTTCCTGAGGAGCACGATCGACTGCCGCGCGACCTCCCGCGCGAGCGCCTTGTGCGCCGGTGAATCGACATCGCTGTAGGGGACCTTCGACCATGGCACGCTGTCGGGTGGATCGAACATGCCGAGCTTCATCCGCGCGGTGAAGAGCCGGGTGACGGAGGAATCGATCGTCGATTCCGTGAGCAGACCCGAGTGCACGGCGTTGACCAGCGAATTGTACGAGTCGCCGCATTCGAGATCGGTCCCCGCCGTGACCGCCAGCGCTGATGCTGCCGCAGCATTGGCGGAGACCTTGTGACGCTCGTAGATGTCGTCGATCGCGCCGCAATCCGAGACCACGTATCCCGGGAAATGCCAGTCGCCGCGCAGCACGGTCTTGAGCAGGAGATCGCTTCCGCACGCCGGCGACCCTCCGAGACGATTGTAAGCGCACATCAGCGACCACGCGCCGCCGCTCTCGATCCCGGCGCGGAATTGCGGCAGATAGGTCTCGCGAAGATCGCGCTCGCTGATCTGGGCGTCGAAGGTGTGCCGCGACGGTTCGGGCCCGCTGTGCACGGCGAAGTGCTTCACCGTGGAGATGGTCTTGAGATACGTCGGGTCGTCACCCTGCATCCCGCGGATGAACTGCACCGCGATGCGGCCGCTGAGGAAGGGATCCTCGCCGTACGTCTCCTGCCCGCGCCCCCAGCGCGGGTCACGGAAGATGTTGATGTTCGGCGACCAGAAGGTGAGCCCCTGATATCGCTCGCGGCTGTCGTGGCGGAGCGCCTCGTTGTACTTCGCCCGCGCCTCATCGGAGACGACCGTTGCCATCTGATGGACCAGCGAATCGTTCCACGTCGCGGCGAGGCCGATCGCCTGCGGGAAAACGGTAGCGAGGCCGGAGCGCGCCACGCCGTGGAGCGCCTCGTTCCACCAGTTGTAGGCGGGGATGCCGAGGCGGGGGATCGCCGCGGCGACGTCCTTCATCTGCGAGACCTTCTCCTCAAGCGTCATCTGCGCCACGAGGTCGCGGGCCCGTTCGGCGAACGGCGGTGAATGGACTGCCGGACCGGCGTCCTGCGCCTGGGCGTGACGACCGCCCAGGACGATGAGGATGATTGCGCCGATGATCGTCATCAATCGACTGCAGCAACATGGCACATGATGCCGGGAAGGTGCTTCCGTCAGGCTCGGCGTCGGGTGCTTCGCAATGAAGTTGAGGCGTCCCATCGAGGCATGGTTCCGTCGGGACCCCTGTCCGACGCGACGATCGAGGAGGGATCCATGTCGAGTACTCAGCCGGCTTCAGATCCGCGGCAGCAGGTCGCGCAGCTCCGCGATATGCTCACTGAAACAGCGCGCCACGCGCGTGATGATGTCGGAAAACTCGGCGAGCCCCGGGCGCAGGCGCTGTTCGAAACTACAGCGGAAGCACTCGAAGGGCTCGCCAAGGCCTGCCGGGACTACGACGCCGGCAAGGAGCCGGCGTGGCAGCGGCACTAACTGAACGGCGCTAGATCCCCGGCTTGCTGGCGCCACGGCCGCCCGCGGCACGTGCAGCCGCGGGGGCCACCGTGCAGACCGGCGCGGCCAACTTGTGAGTCGGCGCCGGAACCGGATTCATGTGCGCTGCAGCCAATTTGGCATTCAGCGCGTTGAGGTCCTTGCTGCTGACCGACTGCCACCGCGTCACCGCCGCCTTGAGGTCGGCGCATGCCGGTGCAAAGGTGGCGAGGGTCGGCGCATTCGGTGCCATGTCACCATTGTCGAGACCAGTCAGCTGCCGATCCATCGTCCCGACTAGCGCGGCGAATGTCGGTGTCGGTGCGATCCCGGCCGGCGCCGTGGCGTTGGGCCGTACCCCGGCGCGACCGCCCGGCGCCGCAGTACCACCGACCACCACGAGCATCGAATCGAACGTCTTCGCCGCCGTCGCCACGTCCGGCGCCGGATTGGCATGGTCGACTTCGGCCACCGCCGCCCGCATCGCCGTCACGTCCTGGTAGCCATCCCACGCTTCGCGTGCGCCGTCATACAGCTTGAGCTGGAGATCGTGCTGGGCCCGGAGATCCGCCGCCGATGCCGGTGAACGCGGATCGTTGCGCACGCTGAATGTCTGCGTGTAGGACTTGCCATCGACCGTCAGCTTCGCCGTGTAGACTCCCGGAAGAGCGAGCGGACCTTCCGGCGACGCCGGGGTTTCGCCGGGGTTGGCGTTGATCTCGTAGTTGTGCGAGAACGCCGGCGGATTGTCGTACCGGATGTTCCAATTGATCCGGTTGGTGCCAATCTCCGTCGGCATCGGCTCCGGCTTCTCGAGCCAGAAGCTCGGCAGGACCGGGGGCGGTTCGTTGAGCGGCGCGATCGCAGCACTCGACATGTGCCGGACCACCTGTCCACCCGCATCGATGATATCGAGCGTGATGTCACCCGACGGCTTCGACCCGAGGTAGTAATAGACCACTGCGCCGAGCGGCGGATTCTCCGCGTGCGGAATCTCCGGCGGGAACGGCGTGTCGCCGTTGACGTTCCGGCGCACCCGCACTGCATCACCCGGCTTGAAGAGGTGGGCCGATTCCGACGCCGTCGTCGGCGTGATCTGGCGCAGCGGTGAGATGTCGTCGAGCACCCAGAACGACCTCCCATACGTGCCGACCACCAGGTCGTTGTCCTTGATCACCATGTCGCGGTACGACGTGTTCGGCAGGTTGAGCATCAGCGACTGCCAGTTATCGCCATCGTCGAACGAGACATACACCGAGCTCTCCGTGCCGGCGAACAGCAGTCCCGCCTTCCTCGTGTCGGCGCGGATCACCCGGGCGAACGATCCGCTCGGCTGATCGTTCCGCATTCCAGTGATGATCTTCGTCCACGTCTTGCCGTAATCGTGGGTGCGGTAGAAGTACGGCGTCATGTCGCGCGCGCCGTGGGTATCAATCGCGACGTACGCAGTCGCCGGGTCCTGGTGCGACGCGTCAATGGCGGAGATATCCTGCCCAGTGGCGTTTTCGACTCCCGGGATCGATACGTCGGTCCAGGTCGCGCCGTGATCCTTGGTAACCTTGATCAGGCCGTTGTTGGTGCCGACCCAGATCACCCCCGGCGCGACGCTTGAAGTCGCGAACGATTCGATCGATCCGCCTGCGGGACCGCCGGCACCTCCGCCGCGTCCTCCACGTCCGCCTCGCCCGCCTCGGCCAGCTGCACCGCTATCGGGCGGCGTGTAACCCTTCGGGTAGCCGAGGTCGGGCGACAGCTTCTTCCAGTGCATCCCGCCGTCGGTGGTCGACATGAGATACTGGAAGCCGGTGAGCAGTTCGTGCGGATTGGACTCCGACCACGCCAGCGGCTGGTTGCCGACTTTCCGCAATCCCTCGGCGGGATTGACGTTGGGCGACACGTTGATCCACTGACCACTTGGATAGGTGATCTTCACGATGCCGCTCGACGGCCCACCCGAATAGACGATGTTGGGATTGAGCGGGTCGGCGACGATCGATCCGAACTCGTAGCCGGCAACCGGATACCAGTCGAACGGTGTGATCTCGCCGAGATCGCCGCGCGAGCGCGCGCGCACCGCGCCGGCGTCCTGCTGCGTCGCGTAGACCCAGTACGGATACGAATTGTCGACCGAGATGTGGTAGACCTGCTCGGTCTCCTGATTGTACCACGAACTCCACGTTGCCCCGCCGTCCAGCGAAACCGTGGCGCCCTGATCGACGCCGAGGAGCATCCGCTTGCCGTTGGTGGGATCAATCCACATCTGCTGCGGATCATCGCCGCCGGGAGCGCCCTTGAAGCCGACGAAGGTGTTGCCGCCGTCGACCGACTTGAAGCTCGAGGTGTTGATCGTGTAGACGATGTCGGGGTTCGTCGGATCGACGTAGACGCCGCAGTTGTAGCCGTTCTGCCCGTTCGCGATCCGGCGATCGTTCGCCGCCATCTGCTTCCACGTCGTCCCGCCGTCATCGGAGCGATAGAGGCCGAAGTTGCCGATGACGAACATCCGCTGCGAATTGGTGTTCATCGCGATCGCGATCGATGTCCGTCCGGTCATCGACGGCGACGGGCACCCCGCCGGGGCGGTCAGCTTGATCGTGAGCTGATGCCAGGTGACACCCTCGTCGGTCGACTTGTAGACCTCGGTGCCTGTCGGTCCTGCCGCTGCACACCCGCCGGCGCCTCGACCGCGACCACCGCCGAACGCCGCACCACCACCCGCGCCTCGACCGGCCGGCGCGTTGTAGTGCCGCACCGTCGTCGCCAGCATCACCTTCGGATTGTCATACGCCCAGGTGATTTCCTGGATCCCGGTCGTGCTGTCGACATAGAGCGTCTTGTTCCAGCTCTTGCCGCCATCGGTGCTGCGATAGAGCCCGCGGTTCTCGCTCGGCGTGCGAATGTTTCCCTGGGCCGCCACCATCACGATATTGGGGTCCTTCGGGTCGACCAGGATCGACGGGATCTGCTTCGTCTCGTCGAGCCCGAGATGAGTCCACGTCTTGCCGGCATCGGTCGACTTGTAGACGCCGTTCCCCTCATTGATCCCGCCGCCGGTGATCAGGTCGCCCGTGCCGACGTAGATCACGTTCGGGTCGGACGGTGCGACCTGCACCGCGCCCACCGACGATACTTCCTTCACCGAATCGAAGACCGGATACCACGTCATCCCGGCGCTGGTCGTCTTCCACACGCCGCCGAGCGGCAAGCCGATGTAGAACGTTCCGGGCTGACCGATCGCGCCAGTGACCGCGGCGATGCGCCCGCCGCGGAACGGACCGATGTTCCGCCAGCGAAGTCCGGCGAGGAGATTCGGTTCAATCGGAGACGCGGCGCCGATCGTCAATCCAGCGAGGAGGAGGAGACCGGTGCCGGCGAGCCAGCGCGAGCGGGATGTGCGGGACAACATCACGTACCTCGAGTCATGAGTTGGGAGCGTCCAACAATATCAGCACGTCATCGCCGCGAACAGCGCGCGCGCCGACGCACAGCCGCGGGTCACCGCGCCGACCGTGATGGTCAGCGCGGCAACCACGTGCTTCAATGGCATGCGGGTGCGACTACTTCCCCGGCTTCCCGCCACGGCCAGCCGGCGCCGCTGCCGCGACGCAGACCGGCTCCGCAATCACCGGCGACGCTGCACTGATCGGCCGGGTGTTGTTCTTCGCGAGGATGGCGTTGAGCGACACGAGATCCCTGGTATTGATGTCGTGCCACTCCGTCAGCACCGTCCGCATGTCGCTGCAGACGTTCTGCCATGCATGGATCTTCGTCGGGTTGGGCGGAATGTCGGACATGTCGAGCACCTTGAGCTGTCCGTTCGTCGAGACCAGGACCGCTCCTTCTTCCGCTTCGACCCCATTGATCTGTGAGAACGTCGGCGCGCGAGGGCCGCCACCACCACCGCCGCGACCGGCAGCGACGAACTTCGTCGGCCCGCCGAGCGCCACCAGCTTGTCGTCGAGCGCCTTCACCGCCGATGACACCTCCGGCGGCGGATTCGACTTCTCGATCTCTGCCAGCGACGAACGCATCGCGGCGATCTGCTGGAAGCCGTCCCACGACGTCTTCGTCCCCTGGTAGAGCTTCATCTGCAGGTCGTGCAGCGCCACGAGATCGGCCTGCGTCGCTGTCGACTTCGGATCATTCTTGACGGTCACCGTCTGCGTGAACGTCTTCCCGTCGACATCGAATTTGAGGGTATACACCCCCGGAATCACCAGCGGCCCTTCGCCGCCCCAGTGTGTGTCGTGCAGCACCGCACCGGTGACGTGCGCCAGGTAATGAATGAACGCCGGCGGCATGTCGTAGCGGAGATCCCAGTTGATCCGGTGCATCCCGGCCGACGTCGGCATCGGTTGCGGGACGAAGATCCATGCATCGGGGACCGGCGGCGGCGGTTCTGGAATCGCTGGAATCGGGTCGCTCGAATAGTGCCGGACCTCGTGACCTGCCGCGTCGAGCACCGTCATCGCAATGTGCTGCGCCGGTGACGCAAGGTTGTAGTAGATGACCGCGCCCTCCGGCGGGTTGTCGCCATGCGGCATCTCGGGCGGGAACGGTGTGCCGGTGTTGATGTTGCGCCGGACACGTACCGCGTCGCCCGGCTTGAAGATGTGCACAGCTTCGGTGGCCAGGTCCGGAGTCATCTGCCGCAGCGGCGAGACGTCGTCGAGGATCCAGACGCTCCGGCCGTACGTCGCCACCACGAGGTCGTTGTCCTTGACCACGATATCGCGGTACGACGTGTTGGGAAGATTGAGCATCAGCGACTGCCAGTTGTCGCCGTCGTCAAACGAGACGTACATCGCGCTTTCCGTTCCGGCGTAGAGCAGCCCCGCCTTCTTCGGATCGGCGCGAATCACCCGCGAAAAGCTGCCGCTCACCTCGCCGCTCGGCATGCCGTTGGTGATCTTCGTCCAGGTCTTGCCGTAATCGTGCGTGCGATAGAAGAGCGGCGTGTTCTCGCCGATGCCGCGATTGACGGCGACGTACACCGTCGCGGGATCCTGATACGACGCGTCGATCGCCGACACGCCGCCCCCTCGCGCGGGGGGTGCTCCGGGAGCCGCCGCCGCGGGTTGATCGGGAAGCGGTGCCGTGCTCTCCCAGGTGACGCCGTGATTGCGCGTCACCTTGACGAGCCCGTTGCTGGTGCCGACCCAGATCACCCCCGGCGCCACATTCGACGTCGAAATTCCGGTGATCGTTCCGCCAACCGCCGGACCACCGGCGCCTCCGCGTCCCGCGCGACCACCGCGCGCACCAGCCGCGGCATTCGCGCCGGCCGCCGGAGCTGCACCGCGCGCCGGCCCGTTGGCCACCGTCGTGCCAGCCGCCGGGACGCCGAGATCCGGCGAAATCCGCTTCCAGTTCACGGCGCCATCGGTTGTGGAGTAGAGATACTGGAAGCCGAGGAGGAGTTCGTGCGGATTGGTCCGCGAGAAGATCATCGCGTTCTCGGCGCTGCGCCGCAGGTCGAGCGACGAATCAACATTGGGCGAGACATCGACCCACTGGTACGTCGGCTTGGTCACCTTCACGATGCCGTTGGTCGAACCCGCCATGTAGATGATGTTCGGATTGAGTGGGTCCGGTGCGACAAACCCGTCTTCGTACGCCGGTGTCGGATACCAGTCGAGCATCGTCACGGCGCCGAGCTCGCCACGGCTTCTCACCGCAACGGCGCAGGCATCCTGCTGGCTTCCGTAGATCCAGTACGGCCACGAGTTGTCGACGCCGATGTGATAGATCTGCGCCGTCGGCTGATTGTACCAGGTGCTCCAGGCGAGCCCGCCGTCCTGCGAAATCGTGGCCCCCTGATCGTACCCGAGAATCATCCGGTTCCCGTCGGTCGGATCGATCCACATCACCTGCGGGTCGTCGCCACCCGGCGCGCCCTTGAATCCGGTGAAGGTCTTCCCGCCGTCGCGCGAGACGAACGCTCCGGTATTGAGCGTGTAGACGATGTCCGGATTCTTGCTGTTGACGAAGACGCCGGAGGTGTAGTTGGCCTGCCCGTTGGCGATCCGCGGATCATCCGCAGCCATCCGCCGCCACGTGGTACCGCCATCGTCGGAACGCCACAGGCCGAGAGTGGTCGGCCCGACGATGAACATGCGCTGGGCGTTGGTGTTCATCGCCACGGCGACGGTGAGCCGCCCGGTAAGCGCCGGCAACCCGCCGCCGGTGATCTCCTTCCAGGTCACGCCTTCGTCGGTCGACTTGTAGAGTCCCGTCCCGGTCGTAGCCGCCGGGTTTCCCGCGGTCGCAGCGCTGCCGGTGCCGCGGCCACCCCGCGCAATGGTGCTCGCCAGCATGACGTTGGGATGGTCCTCGGCCCAGGCGATGCTCTGCGCACCGGTGTTCTCGTCGACGTACAGCGTCTTCGTCCAGCTCTTGCCGCCGTCGGTGCTGCGGTACAATCCACGCTTGTCGCTCGGTGTCCGCGCGCCAAGGACGCTCGCCATCACGAGGTCGGGATTCTTCGGATCGACGAGGATCGCCGGGATCTGGTGGCTATCCTCCAGCCCGGGGAGGTGCACCCACGTTTTCCCCGCGTCGGTCGACTTGTACATCCCGTTGCCATCACCGGTGCTTCCGGTGCCGACGTAGACGATGTTCGGATCCGACGGCGCAACCTCGACCGCCCCGATCGACGAGACATCCTTGATGCTGTCGAAGACCGGATACCACGTGGCGCCAGCGCTGGTCGTCTTCCACACGCCGCCGAGGACCGCGCCCATATAGAAGACACCGGGCTGGCCAACCGCGCCGGCCACCGTCGCGACGCGACCGCCGCGGAAAGGTCCGACGTTACGCCATTTGAGCCCGGCGAGGAGTTGCGCAGGCATTGGGGCGCGGCTCGGCCGCGGTGCTGCGGCAACGGAGAGCGCGCCAAGAAGGGCTGCCCCGGCCGCGGGGAGCCAACGAACGGTGAAGCGCGTGGCCATGCGACGATTCCATTTGTAAGGGAATGATGAAGCATACTGCGCGCAGGTATGTAACGACAGGGGCGCGAAATCATTGCTGATTCGCGCCCCCTTTGTTGTCGTCAGCTAAACGACAGTCTGGATCAGCCCGCCGTCACGACCCGAGGAAGAGGACGTGGCAATACGTTCCAAGGCGAACGTTGTAGGCGAGGTAGTACCCTGGGTGATCCGGATCGAGGTAGATCACGATGTCGTCGGTGTCCCACAGCCAGTCGCTGCAATAGTCATAGTCGTATGGCGCAACCGAGAAGAAGTAATTCCCGATGCTGAACCGGTCACGCGACCCGCCATGCAGCCGCCAGACGTGCGACGGCCCGATCCCCGCTTCGAAATGGCCGTGCTCCCACGGGCGGTCGAGACGGTAATGCGGGTCGTTCCGCCCGCTGCTGTGCCCGATCCACGTGCTGTTGTCGTGGACGTGAGGTACCTCGGGGTGGTTCGGTTCGTCTCGGTAGGTGCGGCCGCCACGCTGCGGGTTGTTGTTCTGCACCGGCGCCGCTCCACGCTGCGGAGCGCTCTGTTGTACCGGCGCTGTGCCCCGCGGAGGCGGTGGAGGCGGTGTCTGGGGAGCGGCTGGCCGGCTCCGCGCCGGGGGACCGTGCTGCGGGATGAAGCCGTTGCCGACCGGCTGCTGCGGCGGCTGCGCCTTGGCAGGCTGCTGCGGCCTGGCTGGCTGCTGGCCGCGCTGACCCTGTTGGCCATGCTGCTGCTGCTGGCCATGCTGCTGATCGTGATTTTTGTCGTTTCCGCGCCCCTGCGCCGAAGCGGCGGCGGGAAGGAGCGCACCAACTGCGAGAACCCAGATGAAGTTTTTCATGTGATTGGGGACGTATCCTAATTCACCATCTGGCACACGGTACTGAGATCGGAGGATCGAGTCCCGAGTTGCAACGGCTCCAAGTCGCCCCTGGGCGCCGTCATCACCCTACCAGACGATACGCCGGCCGATGAGCACCTTCGCCATCAGCTGATTGGTCGGCGGCGTGATGCCAAACCCCACGCCGGCGTTCACTTCCCACAACGGCGATGAGTGCAGGTCGACCGCGGCGAAGACCTGTTGCAGCTGGCTGTTGGTCGGTGGAAATGCGCCGAGCTCACCGAGAGATGCATAGTACTCGAGCCCCGCACTGATTCCGCGCGTGAAATCGAAGGACGCCTTCGCGCTCGGCGAGAACTGCAATCCGTTGCCGGTCCCCGGCCCGACGAGGGTGCGGACCACTGTCGGGTTCACGCTCAGATACCATCGGCCGAGCGCCTTGTCGATCACCGGACGGATCTCCCAGCTCCATGTATCTGCGGAGAATATCGAGCGTTCGTGCTCGATCTCCGACGAAAGCGCCAGACCGACCGGCCACCGCCAACGGACTGGAATCCGTGCTTTGGCGCGGAAACTTCCACCGGCGACATGGAAGCCGCCACTGTCGTCCGCGCTCGAAAAAACGTAGGCGCCGAGCTCGGCCCAGTCGCCGACTCCCGCGACGAGTTCCACCGTTTCATGCCACGAATGGATCACGGCTGGTTGTGCGGCGGCCTGCGTTGTGGAGGCGATCCCGGATTGCGGCGGAACGATCGAGAAGAAGGGCGGGGGAGCGCATGCTGGTGCGCTCGATCGGCTCACACCCGGGGCGGTCGCCGCGCGTTCATCGTCAACGACGGGAGGGCCGCCGCACGACCCCAGCGCCGACGGTCCGCTGATGTTGTAGTTGCTGTGCAGCTCGATCATCAGGGACCGCCGCGGTGCGGTGGCGGCGGCGTACACCTCGATCTCCCATGGCGCCTGCGCCCGCGCCGCGCACGGCATCGAGGCCGCGAGCATCAACGCGATGCCACCCCCGATCGCGCGCTGGACGAAGGTGGCTGCTCGCATCGGCGTCAGGCGTAGTCGAACAGCGTCATGAACCCGGAATCCATGTGGTCCTGCAGGTGACAATGGAAGAGCGCCTTGCCGGGATCGTCGGCGACAACGTCTGCCTCGACCTTGGAATACGCCGGGACCACGATCACGTCCTTGAGGAGCCCCGACGTGCGCTTCCCATCCGCCGAGACGAGCTCCATCGTGTGCCGGTGCAGATGCAACGGATGGTCCTCCGCGCACCGATTGTCGAACATCAGGCGATATCGCTCGCCACGCGTCAGCCGGATGGTGTCGGTGCGCGGGAACGACTTGCCGTTGATCGACCATCCCTCGAACGCGCCGTGCCCGTGGAAGACCGATTGGAAGACGAGCGGCACCGGCGTTGCCGCGGCGAGTTCTGCCGGCGTGGTGCTGCCGAACAGGGTGTAGCTCCAGCGAACCTTGTTCGCGGCCGGGAGCCACTTCGGCGCACCGGTTCGTCCCGCGTATTCCACCACAATCCCCATGCCGGCGCTGCGCACTTCCTCCGTCGCTTCACCGAGAATCCAGACCCCCGGATTCGTCATCGCCACGACGGCGTCGATCCGTTCACCCGGATCGATCCGCACGACATCGAGCGTCTGCTGCGTCGGTACCGGATTGCCGTCCATTGCCACCACGGTGAGCTGGTGGCCGGCGAGCGCGATCCAGTGCGAGTCGGTCGCACTCGCGTTGAGCAGGTGAAGGAGCACCCGCTCGCCTTCGCGTACGCGGAGCGGCTCTCCGTGGCCCAGGAGCTTGTCGTTGATCGAGCTGTAGCGGTACGCCACGCTCTCGAATCCGTCATCGCCGCCGGTGAGATACGGCGCCCAATCATGGAGGGCGAGGAAATGCTCCTGGTCGAATGCGCCCGGATCGTTCGACGGGTCGATGTAGAGAAAACCGAACTGCCCGCTGTATGTCGAACGCGAGAGATCGCGTCCGGCAAACGCGTGCGAGTGATACCAGCGGAATCCGGCGGGCTTCGGCGTGAACTCGTATTGCAATGTTCCGCCGTGCGGCGGGATCGGAAGAGATCCTTCCTGAAGCGCGCCATCCGCGACCGGCGGAATCTTCAGCCCATGCCAATGCACGAACTCTTCCTGCGCGCTGTCATTGGTCACCGCGATCGTGACGGGGACCCCTTCGCGCAGCCGCAGCAGCGGTCCCGGCACCGATCCGTTGTAGGCGGTGGTGCGGACCCGCTTTCCCGGAGCGAGCTCGAGCTCGAGCGGTGCAATACGGAGGGTATGATCGGGGGCTCGCAGCATCCACGACAGATCGCCCGGAACCGCGCCGCGGCGAGACGAGAGCGCCGCCGCGCCACACGCGGAGACAAACATCCGGCGATTCACTGATCCACCCGGTGTGGTTGCCATGCGGGCTGAGGCGTCCCACCCGCTGAAGTCCCGTTCACGGAGTCGAATTATGCGACGTTCATCTTTGCTTGCAATCCCGCTCGCTGCCGCGCTCTTCGCCTTGCCGGCTTGCGGCCCGGGATATCGCACGTCCGTTGGCGTGAGCGCCGGGTACGGCTCGCCAGTCGACGTCTACGGGTACTACCCCGATTACTGGGGTGACTGGCACACCGATTACCTCGGCTGGTCGCCGACCGTCGTCTACGATTACAACGGCGCCTACTACCCATCGCAGATTCGGGGAAGTCGCCCGGTGACGGTCTATCACACCAACAAGGGATACTTCTTCCCGCCGCACGAAAACAGCTGGAAGGACAACCGCTTCAACCGGAAGCAGATGCCAAACGCCGGTGACTATCGCCGAGCGCGACCGCACCCCTGACTCGATCGATCACCGCGGATTGTTGATCCGCTGCACCGCACCACGGCACGCCGTGGTGCGGTGTTCGTTTCATCCGTATACTTCGCCGTGCGCATCGACCTGCTCCAGGCCTCGTCTCACGGCGCTCAATGACCGATGACATTCCGCAGGACTTTGCTGGTCGCGTCGCGATCGTGACCGGCGCTGCGCGCGGCCTCGGCCATGCCGCCGCGGCCCGCCTCCTCGCGCGCGGAGCGTCCGTGGCGGTCAACGTGCGCGACGCCGCCCGCGCCGATGCACTGGCGCGCGAACTCGGATCTCGCGCGCTCGCAGTGCCCGGTGATGTCACCGTCGATGGCGTCCCCGCCGACATCGCCGCGCGCACCCTCGACCGTTTCGGTCGCATCGACATCCTGGTCAACAACGCCGCCCTGCCGCTTACCACCCGCTTCGAACAGATCAGCGCCGCCGAATGGCGTCAGGCGGTCGAGGCGAATCTCACCGCACCGTTCCTGCTGACCCGTGCCGTCCTCCCGGCGATGAAGCAGCAGCAGTACGGCCGTGTGATCAACATGTCGTCCACCGCGGGGCGTATGGTGAGCACCCTCGGCGGCGCGCATTACACCGCGACGAAGACCGGCCTCCTCGGCCTTACGCGAGCGGCGGCGAAGGAGCTTGGTCTCTTCGGCATCACGGTGAACGCGATCTGTCCCGGGATGATCGATACCGAGCTCACTCGCGAGAGTGCCACCGCCGAACAGCTTGAGCGCCTCGCTCGCTCCTTTCCGATTCCACGCCTCGGCACCGCACTCGAGGTTGCCGACCTCATCGTCTTCGTTGCGTCGGAGGCCGCCGGATATCTCACCGGCGTCTCCTTCGACATCAACGGCGGCGACCTGATGATGTGAGGATGCCATGAAGGAAGGGACCCGAGTTCTCGTCGGTCTTGGCGCTGGACTCGCCTGCGGGATCGCGATCGCCGCGTCACACAATCCGCATCTCGCCGATGTCGTGACGATCATCGCGCCAATTGGCGTTCTCTGGATCAACGCCATCCGGATGACGGTGATTCCCCTCGTCATCGCGCTGCTGGTGACCGGCGTGGCGTCGGTATCGGATGTTCGCACCATTGGACGGATCGGCCGCCGCACCCTCCTCACCTTCCTCGCACTCCTCCTCGGCGTCGCCGTGGTCGCCGTCCCGCTCTCGGCACTGGTCTTCTCATGGTGGCCGGCATCTTCCGGGACACCGCTGGCGATACCGGCGGGCGCTGCCGAAGCTGCCGGTCAGATCGCCACGAGCGGCCCGCCACCGACCTTCATCGGCTGGCTGGAGACGTTGATTCCGGTCAATCCGATCGCGGCGGCGGCACAGGGCGCGATGCTGCCGCTGATCGTTTTCACCCTCCTCCTCGCCCTCGCGATCGCGAAACTCGGCGGCGACGCCCATCGAACGCTGCTGGGATTCTTCCGCGCACTGAGCGACGCGATGCTGGTGATGGTGCGCTGGGTGGTGGCGCTCGCGCCGATCGGCATCTTCGCGCTGATGCTCCCGCTCGCCGCCCAGGGCGGCGCCGGAGTCGCCGGCGCGCTCGGCTTCTACGTCGTCGCCTACTCGCTGATCACCGTCGTGATGATCCTCCTCCTCTATCCCGCGGTGGCGATCGCGGCGCGCGTGTCGATCACCCGGTTCGGCCGGGCGGCGCTTCCGGCGCAACTGATCGCGTTCTCGTCCTCGTCGTCGCTGGCATCGTTGCCCGCGCTGGTCGAAGGGGCCGAGGGCGAGCTCGCAATACCGGATCGCGTGACCGGATTCGTCCTGCCACTCGCCGTTTCGATTTTCAAGATTGCGGCACCGGTGTCGTGGCCGATCGGGACCCTCTTCGTGGCACACTTCTACGGCATTCCCCTGCACAGCCGCGACCTCGTGACGGTGGGGCTCGCCGGGGTCTTCCTCGCGATGGCAGCACCGGGCGTTCCGCGCGGAGCCTTCCTGATGCTGGCACCCCTCTTCTCCGCGATCGGACTGCCGGTCGCGGGGATCGGCATCCTGATCGCCGTCGACGCGATCCCCGACCTCTTCGCCACCGTGCTCAACGCCACTGGCGATATCGTCGCGACCACGATTGTCGCGAGATACGAAGCGCCCCCCGCAAACACTCCGAGCCCGGTGTCATCGCAACGCGCACCATCGTGACATGACGGCTCCCGCTGCTTGCGGACGTATGGGATAGAGGTAGCATCATGGCACTCGCCGCCTGGATTCCGCCCAGCGGCAGCCCCTCCACATCCCCAGGCATCCGAATGTCGACCGCCCGCCCAGCATTGTTGATCCTCGCCACGACCGCGATCGCGGTTCCCGGCCACCTGCCCGCGCAGTCCGTGCTCGATCGGGCACGCAAGGCGGCCCAGGATGCGGCGAATGCAGGGTCGAAGGCTGTGTCGCAGGAGGTCAATCGGCAGGTCAACAGCGCCGTCGAAAACGCCGCCGAAGAGAACGTCGCCGACGGATCGTTCAGCGCCGTCCTCTCCCCGTGGGTCTCGAGCGACGGCACGAAGCAGGTGCAGCTGGCGCGCTATTCCGGGTCGGCCTTCGTGGCGACCACGGCGGCCGGGCGGCAGATCATCCTCTGCGATGCGCGCGGGCTCCTGCCGTGGCAGGTCACCTTCGCGATCTCGAACGCGCCGCCGAGCGCCGGCGGTCGAGGCGGCGGCGCGTCCGTCGGAGGTGGCCCCGGTCAAAGCAGCACGGCTGGTCGGGGAGCAGCTCCCGCGGGCTCAGCCGGGCGCGGAGCCGGCAACGCAACTGGCACCGGACCGACTGCCGGCGCCGGCCGCGGCAATGGCGCCAGCGACGGCGGAGCCGCGAGTGGAGCACCGGTTCGCGGCGCTGCGACGCCGAACGCCGGTGGGGCGCGAGGTGGCGGGCGAGGTGCCGGCGCCGGAGGTGGACGCGGCGGCAGTGGTGCGACGGGCAATGGGAGCGGAGCCGGAGACAGTGCCGGCACTGGCTCGCCCGGCCGCGGCGGTGGCGCACCGAGTCCGACCGTTGCACCATCGGCGAGCGAGCGCGATTACAAGTTTCCCACGACCCAGATCACTCTGACCTTCCCACCCTCGGGAGCCGCTCGACCCGGCAATCCGAGCCAGGGATCGTTCCGCGTCGCCGACGTCTCCGAGACCGCAGTCGCCGGCGGAGCGACCATCCGTTTCGCGCAGGCGACAATTCCCGGGACGAAGGGGCCGCAGGTCGTCGACTTCGGCGTGGCGTTCAAGGCGCGAGCCCTTCCGACAGGACAGGCAACCAGCGGGTGCTTCGCGCCCGGGACCCCTGGCGCTCAGGGACGCGGCACCGTCGCGACCGGCGGGCGCGGTGCCCCGGCTCAGAGCAACTCCATCGCGCAGCCGACTGGCGGTACGGCCGCACCCGTCGCGAATCCGGCGGTCTCAGGCACTGCGCCGACAGTCGCGACGCCACCCGCCACAGGCCCGGTCTTCGCAGCCGGCGACGTCCTCACGCCGAAGATCGACAACATCAAGCTGCTCAAGGAATCGAACGACAGCGCCGCCGTCGCGACGACGCTCAAGAAGGGCGACGAACTCGTCTACCTCGGCGATGATCAGAACGGCTTCGCCCACGTGCAGGGCTCGGCCGCGGAGGGGTGGGTCAAGAAGGTGCTGCTCACCAGGCACGGCAGCTGATGCGAACGCCGGGACTTGAACCCGGATGGGGTCTCCCCCGCCAGCTCCTAAGGCTGGTGCGTATACCATTCCGCCACGTTCGCCGGTCGGCAGGAAGTTAGCGCCGGGCCCCGCCGCCGGTCTCGCGGCGATCGGCCTCCTGCCGCGCTATCTTTTCCCCCGACTCAACCACGTGGATCAATGACGATGCAGGTCTCTCGTAGATGGATCGCTCCGGCAATTGCAGCTGTGACGCTGCTCACCGCGTGTGGCGACGCCCGTCTCGACAAGCTCGCGCTCGGCATCTCGAAGGATTCCGCAGCCTCGGTCATCGGCTCGGCGCCGCATCGCAATCTCAGCTACCTCACCGCCGGCAGGACCTGGGACGTGCAGTTCTATTCCCGGAGCGACGTCGCCGGAACCGACTCGATTCCGTGGCGCAAGATGAGCCCGGTGATCTTCATCAGCGGCAAGAGCGTTGGCTGGGGTTGGAGCTGGTGGGGGAAGACGGCGAAGAAGCAGGGAATCGCGATGCCGCAGTAGTTGCCTGGTTCGCGATCCGTTGTTCGCTCGCCGGAAACAGAGCGCCCGCCAGTGCATCACTGGCGGGCGCTCTTCATTCGATCGTGCAGCGGCGATCAGTGGATACGGAACCGATCGATTCGGGTGGTCGGCTTCTTGTCCGGACCCACGCTCGTCAATTCCAGCGTGACAATATTGTGGACTGCGCCGTTCAGCGCCGCCTTGAGGTCGGCCTCGTTCCTGACCGGCTTCCCTTCGATCGCCGTGATCACGTCGGCCGTGCCGCATTGCTGCTGCTGGACATCTTCGGCACTGCAGATCGTGTGCGTTGACGCCACCGAGCCATCCACCACGCTGTCGATCAGCAGCCCGCGGACCGTGTTCGGCAGACCATCCTGCTCGGCCGTTGCAGCGGTGAGGGGTTCGGTCACCAGGCCGAGCATGCTCTTGCTCGCGGTGACCTCGGTGGTCTTCGGCGAATCGGGCGACGCCGACGCATCCGCCACGTTGGTCGGCTGGTCAACGCTCGTCAGCTTGACCGAGACGCTGTGCTTGCCGTCCTTGCGATAGAGCTCGACCTTGACCACGTCGCCCGGACGGCGGAAGCCGACGATCTGCTGCAACTGCGACGTGTAGTGCACCGGCTGGCCGTCGATCGAGACGATCACGTCACCCGGTACGATCCCCGCGGCCTTCGCCGGCGAATCAGAGCCCGAGTACGACTCGATCCGCACGCCGGAGATCGACGGGAGGCCGAGGTAATCGGCGTCCTCGCCGTTGGCATCATGGACGTACACACCCAGCCCTGCGCGCTCGACGCGGCCGCGGGTGACGAGCTGGTCCATCACCTTGCGTGCGAGATCGATCGGTACCGCAAAGGCGTAGCCGGTGTAGTAGCCGGTCTGCGACGCGATCGCGGCGTTGATCCCGATCACTTCGCCGCGGACGTTCACCAGCGGGCCGCCGGAATTCCCCTTGTTGATCACCGCGTCGGTCTGGATGTAGTCCTGGATCAGCTTGCCGTTGTCGAAATCGCCGAGGGCGAGATTGGCGCGGCCCTTGGCGCTGACGATTCCCTGCGTCACGGTGAAGGTGAGGTCGCCGCCAAGCGGGTTACCGATCGCCAGCACCCACTCGCCGACGCGCGTCGCATCCGACGAACCGAGCGCCGCCGGGGTGAGCCCCGAGGCGTCGATCTTGAGGACGCCGATGTCGGTGTCCTTGTCGGTGCCGACGATCTTGGCGGTGTATTCACGGCCGTCGAGCAGGCGAACCGTCACCTTGCTCGCGCCTTCGATCACATGGTTGTTGGTGAGGATGTATCCGTCGCTCGACACGATGAATCCCGACCCGCTGCTGTGCTCCAGCTCGGGTGGCTGGTCCTGCCGGCGACGCTGCTGCAGCTGTCCGCGAGGAACCAGCTGCTGAAAGCCCGGGGGAAGCTGGCTCATTATCTCTGACTGGTCGTCCGCGCTCATCGGCGATTCTGACTGGATGTAGACAACGGACGGGCGCACCGCATCGACAACCGCCGCGTACGCATCGCTCAGATCAACCAGGGCGCGCGCCGCCGGAATCCGCGGGGCATCGACCTTGACGATCGGAGTGTGAGCAGCGCGTTCCTGGGCGAGGCCGGTGCGAGGGAAATCAAGAAGCCCGGCGAAGAAGAGGCCGAGCACAAACGCGAGCGCCACGAGGGCGCCAAACTTGATCCAATTTCGCGAACGCGTGGACATGATTCCTTTTCCGATTCAGGGTTTCGGGTGCATCACCGGGCGTCGTGCGACGCCCGGCCTGACGACTCGAATAATACGTTGATGCGTGAGGAATCGTTCCGGTCGCGCCGCAATCAGCGGCGTGTCACTTCTTTTCCTCGTCCACTATCTCGTAGTCCGCCTCGACCGCGTCGTCCTTCGGAGGCGCCGATTGCGTCCCCTCCCCACCCGGAGGCGGTTCGGAGCCGCTTGCCGACGCATTTTGATAGAGCGACGCGCCCGCGGCGGAGTACGCCACGTTCAGTTCATCCAGCGCGGTCCGGATTGCTGCGGAGTCGCCGGTCCGCAGGGCATCCTTCCCCGCCTGCACCGCCTTGTCGAGCCGCTCCTTGGCATCCGCCGCCAGGCGATCGACCCACTCCTTCGAATCCTTCTCGACCTTGTAGACCAGCCCGTCGAGCTGGTTCCGCGTCTCGATCTCCTGCCGCCGGTCCGAATCGGCCTTGGCGTTGGACTCGGCCTGCTTGACCATCTTGTCGATATCGGCATCTGACAGCCCGCTCGACGCCTCGATCCGGATCTTCTGTTCCTTCCCGGTCGTCTTGTCCTTCGCCGAGACGTGCAGGATCCCGTTGGCGTCGATGTCGAACGTCACCTCGACCTGAGGCATCCCGCGCTGTGCCGGCGGAATCCCCGTGAGCTGGAACTTGCCGATTGTCCGGTTGTCCTGCGCCATCTGCCGCTCGCCCTGCAGCACGTGGATCTCGACCGTCGTCTGATTGTCCTCGGCCGTCGAGAAGACCTCCGACTTCTTGGTCGGGATCGTCGTGTTCCGCGGAATGAGGACCGTCGTGACGCCACCCAGCGTCTCGATCCCGAGTGACAGCGGCGTTACGTCGAGGAGGAGGACATCCTTGACCTCGCCGGCCAGAACACCGCCCTGGATCGCCGCACCGATCGCGACGACTTCGTCGGGATTGACCGAGCGATTCGGCTCCTTGCCGAAGAACTCCTTGACGATCTCCTGGATCTTCGGAATGCGCGTCGACCCGCCGACGAGAATCACTTCGTCGATTTCGCCCGGCTTGATCCCGGCATCCTTGAGCGCCTGCTCCATCGGCGGAATCGTCCGCTTGATCAGGTCGTCGCACAGCTGCTCGAACTTCGCCCGGCTGAGGCTCAGGTTGAGGTGCTTCGGCCCCGACTGATCGGCCGTGATGAACGGCAGGTTGATGTCGGTCTGCGAGGTGCTCGACAGCTCCATCTTCGCCTTTTCCGCGGCTTCCTTGAGGCGCTGCAACGCCATCGGATCCTTGGACAGGTCGATCCCCTGGTCGCGCTTGAACTCGGTGACCAGCCATTCGATCAGCCGCTCATCAAAATCGTCGCCGCCCAGGTGGGTGTCGCCGTTGGTCGACTTGACCTCGAAGACCCCTTCGGCGAGTTCGAGCACCGAGATGTCGTACGTCCCGCCGCCGAGATCGAAGACCGCGATCTTTTCGTCCTTCTTCTTCTCGAGGCCGTAGGCGAGTGCCGCCGCCGTCGGCTCGTTGATGATCCGCAGCACTTCGAGGCCGGCGATCTTCCCGGCATCCTTGGTCGCCTGGCGCTGGGCGTCGTTGAAATACGCCGGAACGGTGATCACCGCCTTGTCGACCGTCGCGCCGAGATAGTCCTCGGCGGTCTGCTTCATCTTCTGGAGGATCATCGCCGAGATCTCGGGCGGGGTGTACTTCTTCCCCGCGATCTCGACCGAGGCGAGCCCGTTCTGGCCGGCCTCGACCTTGTATGGAACGCGCTTCGTCTCCTCGGTGATCTCGTTCATCCGGCGCCCCATGAAGCGCTTGATCGAGAAGACGGTCTGCTTCGGATTGGTGACAGCCTGCCGCTTCGCCACCTGCCCGACGAGGCGGTCGCCGTCCTTGGTGAATGCCACGACCGACGGGGTCGTTCGGCCCCCTTCGGCGTTGGGGATCACGACGGGGTCGCCCCCCTCCATGACTGCGACGACGGAGTTGGTGGTGCCGAGGTCGATCCCGATGATCTTCGATGCCATGAGTTTGATTCTCCTTGAGGTCCCCGGAATGGCCGATTTGGCCTGATGGAGACGATCGCGCGGGTCTAAAGCAACGCTCAGGCCGCAAGATTCCGCCAGAATGGCACAAACTCTCCCCTCCAATGGTCCCGGGAGCCGTTCGCGGATACCTTTGCCCTGCGGCCGGACCGCGCCGCTCTCTCATGGATCAACCGACCCCCATCCCCCCTCGGCCGGGAACGCAGCCACTCGTTTCAGTGGTGATTCCCTGTTACGCCCAGGCGCATTTCATCGCCGACGCGCTCGAAAGCGTCTTCCGGCAGACCGTGCCGGCCGCCGACGTTGTCGTCGTCAACGACGGAGCGCCAGACACCGCGCTCCTCGAACAGGTGATCGCGCCCTACCGCGACCGGATCATCTACGTCCGGCAGGAGAACCGCGGCCTCTCGGCTGCACGGAACGCGGGACTGACGCGCACCCGCGGCGAATTTCTCATTTTTCTCGACGCCGACGACCGGTTGCTCCCCAACGCCATCGCTTCAGGGGCTGCGGCGCTCGAATCGAGCCCGCGTTGCGGTCTCGTCTGGGGCCTTCGCCATGTGATCGATGCATCCGGAACCCGGATGCGATTTGACGCAGGCCGCATCTCCGACACCGAGCGGTACATCGACCTCCTCCGCACCAACATCGTCGGCCCGCCGGTCGGGGTGATGTGGCGGCGATCGACGCTCCTCACGGTTGGCGGTTTCGCGGAGGACCTTCGCTGCGGTGAGGACTACGACGCGTATCTCGCCATCGCATGGGTGAGCGAGATCCGTTGTCATGGCGAGACAGTCGCCGACTATCGGCTGCACAACGCGAACATGTCGAGCAATCACCTGCGGATGCTCGCTGCCGTCGGCGAGGTGTACACGCGACAGGCGCGACGAATTGGTGCCGATCGTGCCATGCGGCGCGCGCTCAGGGCGGGATGGAGCGACATCCATTACCGCTACGTCTGGTTGCCGCTTCTCGACCTGCTCCACCGCTACACGCTCGAACGGAAGGCCTGGCGGGCGGCGCTCCTCTCGGCGCGCCTCCTCTGCCGCTATCCGTTGCGCTTCACTCCGATTCTGCTGCGCCACGTTCCGAAGGCGATGAGGCTCATCCTTCGCCTCCGGAGCGCGACCGATGCTGATCAGCGGCCGAGCAGTTCGGGGATCACGCTTCCGTCGACGCCCGTCATCTCGACGCCGAGCAATGCGGAGAACGTCGGCGCCAGGTCGAGCGTCAAGACGATGCGATCGAGCTGACCTGGGGCGATTCCGGGTCCGCACGCGATGAACATTCCCTCCGGCGTGTGTTCGCCGGTACGGCAGTAGGCGTTGGCCAGCGTGAGCAGTCCGACGCGAGGCGAAAACGCCTGGATCGTCGATGCGGCGCCGTCGCCAACGGCACTCGATCCGACCGGACGCGACAGATCCCACTCCACCAGCAGATCGGGAAGGTCCTCGAGATACTCGCCGTCGAAGAGTTCGCGGGTGCGAAGGACTCGGCGCACGATCGGTTGCTTCGTGTCGGGGTCGACGAGTTCGAGAAGTTGCGCGGTCAGTTCGTCGGAGAAAGCATCTGCTTCGCTGCCGCGAGCGAGCGTGCCGAGTGGTTCGCGGCCGATCAGGTTGAGCCGGATCCCGCCCACCAGCGGCCCCATGTCGGCATGAAAGCAGCGCGACCGCTTCGGATCGATCGGCAGCGGCGTGTCCCGGTTGAGCACTCGCGTCCCCACCTCCGCGCGGAACTCGTAGAACGGCCGGCGGATCGACTCGGGGATCAGGTGGTAAATCGTACGTACGGCGCGCGTGAATCGCTCTCCGATCGTCAACGACGCCGCCGGCTGCTCGCTTCCGCGCGGCGTGCTCGCGCCGAGACCGGTGAGGATCGCGGGAAGAAGCCGGCTATATCCGGTGTAGTGCGACATCCCATGCAGCGTGACGACGACGATGGTGGTGTCCGGGCGCGCATCCGCGACGACGGCGCCGATCGCGGCGTCGATCGCCACATACGCCGATCGAAGCAGGTCGCCGCTGACAGCTTCGACCGCCGGATCGAACGCGGGGTGATGAGGATCGTGGAAGTGCCAGAGTTGATGACCGGCGCAGTGCGCCTCGTTGAAAACCTGGATCGCGAAATCCCACGGCGCATCCGCCATCAGCATTCGTGTCAGTCGCGCGCGCGACGTGGCGCCGTGCACCAGCTCGCCGGCGAAGTGCTGGTATTCGGCGAGCGTGCGATGCGCGGCGTCGCACGGCGCGGGGGCAGGGTGGTTGCCGATCGTGGTGAGAATGCGCGTCGCGAGCTCTGACGGCATGGTCTGCAGGCCGAAGATCGCATCGTGGCTGCACCACTCGACGACCTGCCGCCCGCGCAGTGCCGGTGAAAGTCGCGAGAGCGGGACATCGAGCACCAGGACGTCGTGTCCGGCGTCGCTCAGCGTTTCCCAGAGCGCCTTTCGCCGTCCGAATTCCGCGGCGCCCATCGCTCGCGTCCGATAACTCCCGGTCTGCAGCTGCTGCAGCCAGTAGATCCCATGCTGCGCGGGATTGCAGCCGGTGTAGAACGACGGCCAGGTGGAACCGGTGTGAAACGGCCAGATTGCAGCCAGATCGCCGCGCAGGCCGCGAGCCTCGAGCCGGGCGAGATTGGGGAGAGTGCCATCGGCTGTCCACCGCTTGAGGAGCGCGGGAGACGCAGCGTCGATGGCGAGAACCATCAGCCGTTGTGTATCGGGCATCGCATGCTCCCAGGGTGTTCCCGCCGGACTGCCTGGTGCAATATGGGCGGAGATCCGACGAACTGTTGCCGCGAAAGGGGGGATTGATGGAAGTCGACGCGCGCACCATGCCGGACCGATCGACGATCGACGCCGACCTCTGCATTGTCGGCGCAGGTGCCGCGGGATTGGTCCTTGCTGCTGCACTCATCGACAGCGGTCTGCGCGTGGTGCTCGTGGAGAGCGGGCAGCACACCATCGATGCGGAGACGGATGCGCTGAACGATGCCGACTCGATTGGCGACTACGGCGAGCTCCGGAATACCCGGGCGCGTGGCATCGGCGGGACGACGCATCGATGGAACACCGGAGTAGGCGGGGAGCCGGGGGCCAAGTACCTCCCGCTCGACGAGATCGACTTCGAACGCCGCGCATGGGAATGGAGCGGCTGGCCGTTCGCGCGGGACTATCTCACGCGATACTACAGCGACGCGCAGGCGATCTGCGGCCTAGGTCCGTTCGAGTACACGGCGGAGCGCTGGGCCGGCGACGCCGCGCTGCTGCCGTTTCGCGACAGCGGACTCCACACAGCAGTCTATCAGTACGGCACCGCGTCGGCGTTGCGAGACGCGCGCAGGTCCCTGATTGCGGCGTCGACATCGGTCCAGCTGCTGCACGGCGCGACAGTGACTGGATTGGTTCGCGCGAGCGATACCGGACCAGTCACCGCGATGCGATGGAGCACGCTCTCCGGAACGACCGGAATGGTGACCGCGTCACGCTTCGTCCTCGCCGCAGGGGCCATCGAGAACGCGAGACTGCTCCTCCTCTCGGCGACCAACGCGCGGCCGTGCGCCGACTGGGTCGGCCGCGGCTTCATGGAGCACCCGATCGACCATTCGCTCGAATTGCATTCGAAGGAACCCGCGCTGGAGGGCGACAGCTCGTTCTACCAGCCGCATCCGGTTGACGGCGCTCCCGCGGTGATGGGACGGATCGCGCTGGCGCCCGATCTCCTGCGCGAATTGCAGCTTCCCAACGCGAGTGTTCGGCTGCAGGCTCCGGCGGATCCGGCGATTCTGTCGAGGCCGGCGTCTCGCGGCATGGCGCGCCGGCTGGTGCCGTTCCGGGGAGCGCGGCGGGTGATCGGCAACGTGGTCCGCGGGATCAGCGGGTCGGCGGGGAAGATGCGCGGGGCGCACTACCGGCTTCTCATCGACCTGGAGCAGCTTCCACACCGAGACAATCGCGTCGTACTCGCGAACGATGTCGATCGCTTCGGGCTCCGCCGTGCGGCGTTGCATTGGAATTGGCGGGAGCGCGACGAGGCGCATCGGGTGCGGATCCGGGCGGCGATTGCGCGGGAACTGGAGCGGGCCGGGGCAGGGCGCACCACCGAGCATCCTGACCGGCCGATCGAGCCCCAGGCGCATCATCACGCCGGGACGACGCGAATGCATGACGATCCAGCGGAGGGGGTGGTCGACGCGAACCTGCGGGTGCACGGCGAAGACGGGCTCTATCTGCTTGGGGCATCAGTCTTTCCGACGGCAGGGGTCGCGAATCCGACGCTGACGGTGGTCGCCCTGGCGCTACGGCTCGCCGAACATCTGAAGGGCTGAAAGCGGCTCCAAAGAGCTTCTCACGGCGATTCGCGACCTTCTCATCCCCGATCGCGTCCTTCTCATCCTCAATCGCGTCCGACTTCGGCTGCATCGCGACCTTCTCGTTGGCTTGAAAGCCCTTTGCACGCCCGTTCGACCCGACTTCATCGCGATTCGCGAGCTTCTCATTTCGCTTCACGCTCATTGCATGGCGATTCGCGCGCACTTCATCCCGCTGAAAGCCCTTTGCATGGCCATTCGCGCCGACTTCATCTCGATTCGCGAGCTTCTCATTCCGCTTCACGCTCATTGCATGGCGATTCGGGCGCACTTCATCCCGCCGAAAGCCCTTTGCATGGCCGTTCGGGCCGACTTCATCTCGATTCGCGAGCTTCTCATTCCGCGTCACGCTCATTGCATGGCCGTTCGCGCTGACTTCATCCCGATTCAAGCGCTTCTCATTTCAATGCAAGCTCTTTGCATGGCCGTTCGCGCCGACTTCATCTCGATTCGCGAGCTTCTCATTCCGATTCACGCTCATTGCATGGCGATTCGGGCGCACTTCATCCCGCTGAAAGCCCTTTGCATGGCCGTTCGCGCCGACTTCATCCCGATTCGCGAGCTTCTCATTCCGCTTCACGCTCATTGCATGGCGATTCGGGCGCACTTCATCCCGCTGAAAGGTCTCTTCACGGCCATTCGCCCTCACTTCATCCCGCAGAAAGCTCTTTGCATCTCGATTCGACCCCGACTTATCCCCTGTCAGGTCCGTTCTCGCCGCCATTTCCCCGCGCTGGCGGCTTTGTAAGGGATCTGCGGGCACCCGCGTCCCCCTTGCATGGTCCAACGCGACTCCCATATGTTGGAGTCACACATATAGGGACCCCACGCGATGCTGACACCGGAGATCAAGAAGGGGAGCGCCGAGTTCCTGATCCTCTCGCTCCTCGAACATGAGCCGCGCCACGGTTATGAGCTGAGCAAGCTTATCGCCTCCCGATCTCAAGGTGTCCTGACCTTTCATGTCGCGTCGCTCTATCCGCTCCTCTACCGGATGGAAGCGCGCGGCTGGATCGGCGGGCGGTGGGTCGAGAAGCCCGGCGAGCGCCGCCGCCGGTACTACCGCATCACCGCCGCCGGTCGGCGTGCGCTCGAAGCGCAGCGCGAACACTGGAACGCCTTTGTCGCCGCGGTGACCAGCATCGCCGGTCTCGGCAATGCCTGACTGGCGCACCATGCTGCGGCAGCGCGCACCGGAGCTCGGACTCGCCCCGCAGCATGAAGCGGAGTTGATCGATGAGCTGGCGCCGCACCTCGACGCGGAGTTCGACGAGCTCGCCCGCCACGTCGGTCCCGACGAGGCGGAGCGTCAACTGCTGGCGCGCTTCGACGCACGCTCGCTCCGCGAACTGGGGCGCACGCGTCGCATCGCGCTCGGAGCGCAGGCGCGGCACAGCGATATGCCACCTGTCACACGGGAGTGGTGGAGAATGAACACCCGCCGCCGGATTGTCGCATTTCGTGCGCTGGTGGTGCTGATGCTGGCGGTCGGCGTCGGCGCCACCACCGCAATCTTCTCGGTGGTGAACGGCGTGCTGCTCAAGCCGCTGCCGTTCCCGCACCCGGAGCAGCTCGTCCTCGTCGGCGAACGCTCGCCGCAGAGTCCGGGCGTCAACAAGTTCATGTTCCTCGACACGCCGTCGGCGATTCTCTCGTGGCGGCAACGCGCCGACGATTTCGAGGGAATTGCGGCGCTGCAGAGCGCCTCGTTCACCCTCGCCGGACAGGGTGACCCGCGGGTGCTCACCGGAGTCCGCGTGACGCCGAACTTCTTCGGCGTGTTGCAAGCGACCCCCGAGTTGGGACGATTCTTCGTCCCCGCCGACGCGAACGACGGTACACGGCCGACGGTCATCACCGATGCGCTCTGGCGATCGACCTTCGGCGCCGACCCCGGCGTGATCGGTCGCACGGTGGGCGCGCCGGGAAGTGCCGTGCGGATCATCGGCGTCCTCCCCGCCACGTTCCGCATCGGCGGCAGCGAGCTGGGGATGACCACCGCCGGCAAGCCGACCGAATTCTTCCAGACGTTTGAATTCGGGCCGACCTCTGGCGGCGATCTCACGCGTGCCTGGTCGAATTTCAACTTCACCGCGATCGGACGGCTGAAGCCGGGGGTGAGCATCACCCAGGCGTCGGCCCAACTCGACGTGATTCAGGGGCACCTCGCAGTCGATGCCCCCGACGCGGCGCCCGGAATGATGCTGCAGGGCCAGATCACTCCCATCCTCGACTACGCCACCAGCGCGTCGCGGCAGGAACTCTGGCTGCTCCTCGGCGCGGTCGCCGCCGTGCTGCTGATCATCAGCGTCAATCTGGGAGGATTGTGGGTCACCCAGGTGGTCGATCGGCGCCGCGACTGGGCGATCCGCATCGCACTTGGCGCCGAGCCTGGACGGCTCGCCCGTCAGGTCCTGAGCGAAGGGCTCTTCCTTGGCGTGATCGGCGGCGTGCTGGGCGTCGCGTGCGCCGCCGCCGGGATCAGGAGTCTTCTCGCGCTTGCGCCGCAGGATATCCCGAGACTCGATCAGGTCCACGTCGACTGGCGCGTGCTGCTGGTGGGATTGCTGATGTCGGCGGTGGCGGGATTGCTGACGGCGCTGATTCCGGCGCTGCGCGTCGGGCGTGGCCACCCGCAGGAATCGCTCAAGGGGGCGAGTACAGCGACCACCGCCGGAGTGGCGGGTGTGCGGTCGCGCCAGGGATTGATCGCCATCCAGGCGACACTCACGACGCTGCTGATCGCCGTCGCCGGACTGCTCGGCGTCTCCCTCTACAGGCTGATGGACCGGCCTGCGGGCTTTTCGACCGAACATGGCGTCGTCGCGCGAGTGGTGATCAACAGTTATGACGACACCGCACGTGACCAGATCTTCCAGCAACTGATCCCGGCCATTGCGGCGATCCCAGGTGTGCGCGCCGTCGGCCTTACATCGCATCTGCCGCTCGAAGGCGAGACGTGGATTGACGGCGCGGGAATTCCCGGCAAGCAGTATCCGCGCGCACAGCAACCGACCGTCAATGTCCGCTTCGTCGGCGGAGACTACTTCTCCGCCATGCAGATCCCGCTGATCGCCGGACGCAATCTCGGTGAGGCCGACCGGCCGGCGGGGTGGCCGCCGAAGAACGACTCTGTCGAAGCGACGATGCACGAGTCGGTGATCATCTCCGCAGCAGCCGCCCGCCTGATCTGGCCGGGGCGCGATCCGCGCACGCTGGTGGGAGAGGCGATTGCGTTCAATGGCCAGAGTCCGACCATCGTCGGCGTGGCGGCCGATGCGCTCGACGGTACGCTGACGTCGGCGGCGCCGGCGGTGGCCTACCAGCCGTACTGGGAGTACGAGCCGCCGTCATTCTCGCTGGTGCTGCGGACCACACTGCCGATTAACGAAATTGCGGGACCGCTCCGCGCGGCAATCTGGAAGCTGGCGCCTAACGCGCCGATCTCGGCGATCGAGCCGCTCGGATCGCTGCGATCGGCGGCCACTGCACCGCAGCGCTACCAGTTCACCCTGCTGATGATCTTCGCCGGGCTGGCACTGATGCTCGCCGTGATCGGGACGTACGCGCTCGTGGCGCACAGCGTGGCACAACGCCGGAAGGAACTGGCGATCCGGTTGGCGCTCGGTGCCCAGGCCGGAACAATTCGCGGACTGATCGCGCGGCAGGCGGTGGCACCGGTGGCGATCGGTGCGCTGGCAGGATTGGTTGCTGCGTGGGTTGGTGGCCGCGTGTTGCAGAGCTTGCTCTATGATGTCGACGCCCACAATCTCGCGGCGCTCGGCGCTGCCGTCGGAGTCGTCGTGCTGGCAGCGGTGCTCGCGTGTATTGCGCCGGCTCGCCGAGCGACGCGGGTCGACCCCAACCTCGCGCTGCGAGCGGAATAGCAATCGTCTTGTGAAATCGCCGGTCGATTCACGACCGGCGACGCGGCGGGACTATCGCGACGGTGCCGGTGCCGCGCGCCCGCGCTGGAGCATCCAGCGGTACAGCCACACGACGAGACCGATGAATCCGATCACGCCGAGCCACGGCGCGGCGGCGAATGTCTCGGGAACGAGCCCGATCGGCGCGTCCTTCGACGTCGCCACGATCAGTCCCGCGTTGACCACGCCCCAGATGCTCTCGCCGACGATCAACCCCGACGCCACCAGCGTGCCGAGCCGTTCGGTGCGACCGGGATCGGGTGTCTGCTGCGCCTTTCGCACAAACCAGTGCGAGATGAATGCGCCGATGATCACCGCGAACGTCGCCGACATCGGGAGATAGATCCCGATCCCCACGGCGAGCGGGGGGATCCGCAGCTTCTTCATCGTGCCAAGGAGGGAGTCGAGGATGATCAGGCCGACGCCCACCAGCGCGCCGATCCCGATCATCGTCCAGTCGAGATGTCCGCCGATCACTCCCTGCGCCAGCGCGGAGATCAGCGTCGCCTGCGGAGCGGGGAGGGGATTCGGTGCCACGACGCCGACGTTGGCCGCTCCCGCAAAGCCGTACGCCTTGGCGAGCAGGTTGAGCACCGACGGGATCACCGCCGCGCCCGCGCCGACGCCGACGATCAACGCGATCTGCTGGCGCATCGGCGACGCACCGACGAGCTGGCCGGTCTTGAGGTCCTGGAGATTGTCGTTCGAGATCGTTGCGCACGCGAAGACGATCGCCGTAATGAAGAGCGAGAACGCGATCAGCGCAGGTCGCGTGACGTCAGTTGGATGCACCGCTACGACGAAGAGCGATGCGCATACCACGATGGAAAGAATGCCGACGCCGGAGATCGGTGAATTCGATGCACCGATCAGCCCTGCCATGTAGCCGCAGACCCCGGCAATGATGAACCCGATCAGGAAGACGAGCGGCACTGCGATCAACGTCAGCCGTCCGGCGCTCGGCGCGAGGTTGGTCGATTTCGCGAAGGTGTACGACAGCACGCCGGCTATCGCAAGGCAGATGACCGCCAGCAGGATGATCCACGATGGCGAAAGATCCCGATCGCTGTCGTCGCCGGTGGCTGTGGTGCGCGATGCCGCCAGCGTGCTCACCAGTCCGCCGACTACCGGCTTCGCGAGCGTGAGCAAGGTATAGATCGCGGCGATGCCGATCGTGCCGGCGCCGAGGAAGCGGACCTGATGACTCCAGGTGCTCATCGTGTGCGCGGCGAGCGTCATCCCGGCCGCAGCGGGCTGATGCGCCGTGAGAATCGGCACGGCGATCACCCAGGAAATGATCTGACCCACCAGCATCGCGACACCGACCGAAAGCCCGACGAGGTGCCCCGCGCCGAGGAGCGCGAGCGACCACGCCACGTCGTATCCGGTCGATGCGCCGCCGCCAAGTGCCACGAAACCGGTGACTTCGGCTGCAGCAATACGCGTCGCAGTCAGGACGGCGAGCCCGCCCGATGCGATCGACCCGAGAATCACCGCCTTCAACCCTTCGCGCGCTTCGCCACTCGCGTCCTCGACTTCGCCGCGCGTGCCCGAGCCGACCTTGAGCACTTCGGCTGCGGCAACGCCTTCGGGATAGGGAAGATCCGATGTGGTCACCAGCGCGCGGCGCAGCGGAATGGTGAAGAGCACGCCGAGGACGCCACCGCTGACGCAGATCAGGAACGACTGCCAGAACGGGAAGCCGGTCCACCAGCCGACGATCACCAGTCCCGGCAGGACGAAGATGATCGCCGAGAGCGTTCCCGCTGCTGACGCGACCGTCTGCACGATGTTGTTCTCGAGGATCGACGAATCCTTGAATGCGCTGAGGACCGCCATCGAGATAACCGCCGCGGGGATCGACGACGCGAAGGTCAGTCCGACCTTGAGGCCGAGGTACACGTTGGCGGCGGTGAAGCCGGTGGTGATCAGCGCACCGAGAACCAGGGCGCGCACGGTCAGTTCGCGAGGCTTCGTCGTCATGGCGATCCGTTTCCGGCAAGGCGGGCGCGCACCGATGCATCCCAGTGCAACCCGACCACCAATCCAAGATTGCGATCCGCGGGGCGGAGCGTGAGAAACTGATTACCGTCGTGACCGACATCGAAATTGGCGGAGCTGTACGCACCGACGGAGAAGAGGCCGGTTGCCGCATCCTTGCGCGAGGTGACCGCCAGCGCAGGCGTCGTCGTGATGGTGGCGCCGATCAGCTTGTTGCCCGACACATAGTACAGGGTGCGGCCATCGGGACTCCACCGCATCTCCGCGGCGCCGCCCGACGACACCTGCACCTTTGCGCTCGAATCGGGCCAGGTGCGCAGGTACGCCTCGAACGCACCAGATTCGTCCGAGATGTACGCGAAGAAATGGCCGTCCGGCGAAAACTGGCCGTCGAATACCTGGCCGTGAACGGCATCCCAGGTGGCGGCGATACTGTCGCCAATGCGGTGAATCACCAGCCGGGTCACAAGACTGGCACGATCAAAGGTGAGGATACTGTGCCCGTCGGGCGTTGGAATGGCATCAGTACGCTCGGGCACGCTCGGGGCAATGACCGTTGCATCGCCAAGAAAATTCGTCGGCTGTTCGGCCACGGCCGCACCGGCAGTGCTGTCCGTGGTCTGCAGGAAGACGAGATGCGATCCGTCGGCTGTCCACTCGGGCTGGGTATTGTTTCCCGAATGCGTCATCCGCGTCAGCGTGGCCGTCGCCACGTCGAGGACCCAGATGTCGTGCAGGCCGGCGTTGGTGATCTCGACCGCGATGCGCTTGCCGTCGGGCGAGAGACGTGGATGGAGGTAGAACCGGGGATCAGGAACGATCTGGCGGACGGGCCCGTCCGCTCCGCTCCACCAGAGCGTGAAGTGCTCGGCGCCCCGCATGTAGGCGACGTCGCCACGAGTGTTGAGGGTGATCGGTGCGTCGCCATTGCACGTCTGGCAGATCGGGATCGAGTCGAGGAGCGGAACCGGCGTCCCGGATGCGTGCCAGCTCCGGCGATCGAGCGGCACCGCCATCACGTTGCCGTCGAGCTGCAGGTAGATCAGCACGTTGCCCACCATGCCCAGCGCGCGCACACCGTTCACGCCGACGGGACGCGTTACTCCATTGGTGACGGAGGCTTCCTCGATCGGAGTATTCGCGGCATTGCCGCCGTGCCAGACCGAGAAGAGCAGGGTGGTGCCGTCGTCGAGGACGATGGGCCAGATGTGCGTGTCGCGCGCGGTGTCGGTGACGCGGGTCAGCGGCTGGAATGCTCCCCCCGAAACCGGCAGGAGCTTGAGTCCGTGATCCCCGGTCGCGACGACGATCCCGCGCGACGTCCACGCCATCCCGTCGCCGGCGTTGTCGGATCCGAGTGCCACCGCCGCGCCGCCGTCGAGCGACACCTTCTTGATCTTTCCGTCGGCTTCGAACGCAATCCAGCGACCATCGGGAGAGAAGACCGGCTGCAGCGCGTGCTCCGTTCCCGGGATCATGTGGGCGGCGAGATCGTCCACCGGCCGAAGGAACAAGGCGTAGCTGCCATCGCCGGTCGCACCGGCGTACAACAGTTCCTTGCCGTCGGGCGATACGATCGCCGGCCACGACTGCGAAGCGACCGGCCGGCCGATGCTGTCCCCAGTGACAACGAATCGCACGGAACCGACCGAGATTGCCGCGGGCGAGCGACCACGCTGCCAGAGCAGGAGCGCAGCGAGAACGACCACGGCCCCAGCGAGCGCGGCCACCAATCCTCCTGGCCGGGCAGCCGGCCGGGCTGCCGCTCGCATCGTGGTGGTGCGCTGCGGGCCGCCCTGTCCCTGCAGTGCCGCTGCGAATTCCGCCGCAGACGCGAAGCGATCGGCGGGGAGCTTCTGCATCGCGGTGTGTACCGCGTCGGCGACATCCGCGGGGATGCTCTTCCGCAGCGTTGCCGCATCGACCGGCTCGGCAGTCATCACCTTTGCCACGATCGCCTGCGCGGTGGGGCCGGTGAACGGCGGCTCGCCGGTGAGCATCTCGTAGGTGGTGCAGCCGAGGGCGTAGACGTCGGTGCGGGCGTCGAGCTCGCGCTCGCCCATCGCCTGCTCGGGCGACATGTACTGTGGCGTGCCGAGGGACATCCCGGTTTCGGTCATCCGGGCGCCACCGGTCTTCGACGCGGCGAGCGCGATGCCGAAGTCGGCGACCAGCGCGTGCCCGCCGTGCAGCAGGATATTCTCCGGCTTGATGTCTCGGTGGATCACGCCGTGCTGGTGAGCGTACTGCAGCGCGTCGGCGGTTTCGCTCGCGATCCGCACCGCATCGGCGATGGGCAGCTGCTTCTCGCGGGCGAGGCGATCACGCAGCGATTCGCCGTCGACGAACGGCATGACGTAGAAGACGGTTCCATCGACCGTCCCCGAATCGAACAGCGACAGGATGTGCGGATGTTGCAGGTTCGCCGTCGTCTTGATCTCCGACAGGAACCGCTCGGCGCCGATGACGGCGGCGAGTTCGGGTCGCAACACCTTGATCGCGACCTTGCGATCGTGCTTGATGTCGTGCGCGAGATAGACCGTCGCCATCCCGCCGGCGCCGAGTTCGCGCTCGATGGTGTAGCGGTCGGCGAGGGCTCCGCTGAGCGCAGTCGAAGTGGAGTCTACCATCTCGATCGTCCCGCCTTGTCGGCGAGCCAGACATCCGGCTTGATACGGTGCACGTTGCAGATGATGTGGCGGGCGTCGGTATCAACTACAACGGTGACGCACTCGGCAGGCAGATCGACCACCGGAACGAGCTTCGCGCTGTCGGGTGGAATGCGCACCAGTCGGCGGTGTCGCTGACCCGATAACGCTTCGGCCGGATCTTCGATGTCGTAGGCGTAGACCGAGCCGTCGTGATTCCAGCCGACCGGGAGCAACGGTGTCTGATGGTGCGCGATGGTGCGAGCGGTCCCGCGTGCAAGATCGGCAACGACCACCGCCGACGTGACGTCCGACCAGTACGCCACGCGTTGGCTGGCTGGATCCTTCACAAGGCGTTCGGTCGTCTGCCCCGCAGATGGTGCGCCGGGTATGACCATCCGGTGGATCTCCTTGCCGGTGGTGTCGACGACGATGAACGTATCGGCACGCATTGCGACGATCGAATCGGCGGCCAGCCATGCGAAGTTGGTGCTGGTCCCCGGAAGAATCTGGCGCTCGCTCCCGCCGTTGGCATCAATGACCACCAGACGTCCGGGAATCTGCACCCACGAGACGTATGCCACCTGCTTTCCATCGGGAGAAATCTCCGGGAATTCGTGCTCGCCGCGAGAGGCGGTCACGGTTCTCGCCGCCACGCCGCTGTCGAGCGGCAGCAGGGCAAGATTGTCGCTGAGGTTGTCGGTTGCCGTGACAGCGACGAAGTGGCCGTCGGGCGAGATCGACCACGGTTCGAAGTAGCCCGTCCGATCGGTGAGTGATTGCCACGCCGGCGGTGCGCCGGCACTGCGGAAGAGGAGCAATTGCTGACTCGTCTGCGCGAGGACCATGACGGCGCGCCCTGTCGGCGCGACATCGAGGGCACCGCGGTATCCCGTCGGCGCCTGGCCCAGGGCAATCGTACGGCGCTCCGGATGGATATGACGTGCGTCGATCGGAATCCGGTAAAGATCGTCTGCGATGCCTGGAGAGAACTCGAATTGCAGGATCGCCGCGCCGTCGCCGGCCCACCGGACGTACGACCGCGCGTCCGTCGCCTGCACGCTATCGATCACGTCGCCCTTCGGCGTGAGCAGCGCGTAGAGTGCGTCGTTGCGGCTCGTGGCGGAGACGTACGCGATCAATCGATCGCCGGTCGGCGAATAGCTCATGTCAGCGACGTGCCAGCTCGGCGGAATGGCGACGCTGTCGACCTGGCCAAGCGACACCACGTCGTACCGGGCAAGCGTCTGGCGGTCCGCGCCGGTGGCAACTGCCAGGAGGCGGCTGTCATGGGTGAACGCCATGGCGCTCGCGTGCACGCGCAACGGCCGGAGTGAGCCGCCGAGCTTGTCGGTGAGATAGATCGCCTCGTCGGTCGAATCGGGCGAGCCGCGTATGGCGAGCATCGCGCCATTCGGAGACCACTTCACGTCGGAGATCGCTCGCCACGACTTCTCGACGGCGACCGATTGGGTGCCGTCGACATCGCGTACCCGGAGCGTCAGGTTGCAGGTGTACGCCTGGCCGAGGCAGTCGTCGGTGACGTACGCCAGCGAGTTCCCGTCGGGCGAAATGGCAGCGATCGTCACGTTGCCGTCGAATGTCAGCTGCCGTGCCAGCTGAAGTTGATCGGACGGCGAGCTCCGATGCAGCGCGAACCAGATCGCAGCCGTCACCGCGACGGCGGTCGCGGCGGGCCACGCCAGATGCCGGCGCCGCCGACCAGGCCGCGCCGCCGCGGTGCTCGGCGCCGTGATCGGCGTGTGAAGGGCGCTGGCGAACTCCGCGGCGCTCGCGAACCGATCGGCCGGAAGCTTCTGCAGTGCTTGCTGGACCGCCGCCTCGACGTGCAACGGGATCGTCTTTCGCTGCAGCGTCAACGACCGCGGCTCTTCGGTCATGACGCGGGCGATGATCGCCTGCGCTGTCGGACCGGTAAACGGTGGTTCCCCCGCCAGCATCTCGTACGTGATGCAACCGAGCGCATAGACATCACTGCGCGCGGTGATCTCGCGCTCACCCATCGCCTGTTCCGGGGACATGTAGTGGGGCGTGCCGAGGGACATGCCGGTCTCGGTCATTCGGGTGCCTGCGGTGCTGGCGGCGAGCGCGATGCCGAAGTCGGCGACGAGCGCGCTTCCATCGTGCAGCAGGATGTTCTCGGGCTTGATGTCGCGATGGATAACGCCGTGGCGGTGGGCGTAGTCGAGCGCGCTTGCAGTCTCGGTAGCGATGCGGACGGCGTCGGCGACCGGGAGCTGTTTCTCCCGCATCAGCCGATCACGCAGCGATTCGCCGTCGACGTACGGCATGGCATACCAGAGCAGCCTTTCAGCGGTCCCCGAGTCGATCAGTCCGAGAATGTGCGGGTGCTGCAGGTTGGCGGTGGTCTTGATCTCCTTGAGGAACCGCTCGGCACCGATCACGGCGGCGAGCTCAGGTCGGAGGACCTTGATCGCCACCTTCCGGTCGTGCCTCAGGTCGTGCGCGAGATAGACCGTGGCCATCCCGCCGGCGCCGAGTTCGCGCTCGAAGGCATAGCGATCGGACAGCGCAGCGGTCAGGCGGTCGAGTGCGTCGGCTTCTGGCAGGGATCACCCCGTCGGAAGGAAGAAATGCTGGGTCTGGAAGGTGTGCTCAAAGCTACTTCGGCCGGGACGTCCTCGGCCATCCATCTCAGTGCCCAACCCGCCGCAACTCGGTAAACCAGTTGTCGATCTCGACCAGCGGCATGCTCGCACCGGCGGTTGACCCGAGCCGGTCGAGGAAGGCGAAGTCTCCTTCTGCAGTGAGCTCGAACACCTGGTGATATCCGACATAATCGAAGCGCGTGGCGTCGAAGAGCGGCGTGAGACCGGTCACGCCGAACGTCGGAGCCGTATTCACGCTCGCGGCGATCAGCCGGGAGTGGTCATCAACGAAGTAGATCGTTTTCCCATCGTGCGACCACACCGGTGATCCGCCGCCTCCGTTCGATACCTGCCAGTGACTGCCGTCTCCGGTGGGGAACGGCCGGACATACACCTCGTTGCGGCCGGCGTCGTTGGACACATAGGCAAGCCAGTGATCATCCGGCGAGAGGGCGGGCTGCAGCTCGGTGAACCGGCTTGCCGCGACTGGCACCGGTGCCGAGTCGCTCGTGGTGCGCACCGCGAGAATGTCACCATTTCCGGCGGACGAGTTATCGGTTCGGACCAGCAGCCACTGGCCGTCGTGTGACCAGGTGACTTCCTGCAGCGGCCGATTCAGGCGCGTCAACCGCCGCTCGCCGCCGCCGCCATCGGCAGCGCGCACATACACGTCGCCACCATTGACGCTGTCGCGGATGAAGGCGACCTGCCGTCCGTCGGGCGACCACGCTGGACGGCGGTCATGACCGCTGAACGTGAGCCGTGCGAACGGACCGCTGGGTAGCTGCTTGATCCAGATATCCAGCCCCGCGCCGGGCGTGCTGACGCCCACGGCCACGCGCCGACCATCCGGGGAGATCGCGAATGAATTGAACTCGCCGGCCCAGGTCGAATCGACGACACGGTCCGCCCCTTTGCCGTCGGCATAGTGCATCGTCAACACCGCACTGCTGGCGTTGGCGACGCCGTAGACCACGGTACCGGATCGCGAGAGTTCCAGCATGACGCCGTTGCCGAACACCGAGACCCCTTGCAGCACCGGCCTGCCGGTGCCGCGCACCGTTTGATGGGCGAGATCGAACGGCGCCACGATGCCGACGCCGTCGGCGCGCAGATAAAACAGCTGCCCGGTCGGCAGATACCATCCTCTGGAGGCGTTGTCGACGACAAGGTGCTCCTTGCCGGTCTTGAAATCGAAGAAATGGAGACTCATCGTCACGCAGTTCGACGCACAATCGACAAAGAGCACGCCGCGCGACCCCGGCAGCGGCGTCGGAAGCATTGGCGCATTCCCTTGCAATGCCGCGTCGTTCAGCAGGACCGACACCGCGCCACCACTCTGTGACACGCGCCGCATTCCCAGCAGCGACGCGTCTGTGTACACGAGGGTGCCGTCCTCGAGCCACGCGATACCGTACCCGCTGCCGGCGGAGTCAGCCAGCGTCACGCTGGGGCCGCCGGCGACCGCCACCTTCCGCAGCTCGCGCCCGGCGATGTACGCAATCCACTGATCGTCCGGGGAGAAGACCGGATCGCTGGCGTGCTCGGTCCCGGGGATCGGTGTCGGATCAAGCACGTCACGACGCTTGAGCCAGATGCGCCCCGCCGTATCGCCGATGAAGGCGAGCATCGATCCATCCGACGACAGCCCGAGTGGCGGGCCGATGGAGATTTCGATCTGGAGCTTGGCGCTGTCGCCAAGCGACACGTAGCGCCGCTCGATCGGCGCGTTCGGCGAGCGATGCCCGCTCCACCACCCCCACGCCGCGAGCACGATCGCGACCGCTGCGATGATGCTCGCCACGATGAATCGCCGCTCCGACGGGATCGCATGCGGAGCAACGGCGAGGCGCCTGGTGCTCGTGCCGGTCATTGTTCCACGCCCGGCCAGCGCGTCGGCAAATTCGGACGCCGTCGCGAACCGGTCGGCGGGGATCTTTTCCAGTGCCCGCAGCACCGCTGCTTCGACCTCCAGCGGAACCGCTTTCCGCTGCACCGTGATCGGCCGGGGCTCCTCGGTCACCAGCCGCGCGACGATCGCCTGGACGCTCGGTCCGGTGAACGGCGGTTCGCCGACCAGCATTTCGTAGGTGACGGCGCCGAGCGCGTAGATGTCGCTCCGCGCATCGATCTGCTTCTCACCCATCGCCTGTTCGGGCGACATGTACTGCGGCGTCCCAAGCGACAGGCCGGTCTGCGTCATCCGCGCGCCGCCCGCCTGCTGCACGGCCAGCGCGATGCCGAAGTCCGCGACGAGGGCGTGCCCTCCCTGGAGCAGGATGTTCTCGGGCTTGATGTCGCGGTGGATCACGCCGTGCGAGTGAGCATACCCCAGCGCGTCGGCGACCTCCCGCGCGATGCCGACGGCGGCGTCCACGGGAAGCTGGCGTTCGCGCTCGAGCCGGGCACGCAGCGTCTCGCCGGTCACCAGCGGCATCACGTAATACAGCAGGCCGCCCGCATCGCCACTGTCAAGCAGCGGCAGAATGTGCGGATGCTGCAGCCGTGCGGTGGTGCGGATCTCGCTCAGGAACCGGTCGGCGCCGAGTGCCGCGCCGAGGTCGGGATGGAGCACCTTGATCGCGACATCGCGGTCGTGCTTGAGGTCGTGCGCGAGATAGACCGTGGCCATCCCGCCCTGACCAAGTTCGCGCTCGATGGTATAGGCGCCGCCGAGCGACGACTGAAGGTGCAATCGCGAATCACTCACGGCGCCTCCTTCGCGACACCAGCCAGCCAGTTGCGCACCAGGATTACCTCGTACGACCCCCGCACGTCCTCGGCCATCAGTATGCGGCCGTCCGGGGCGACGTCGTACAGGCCCGTATTCGATCCACCAGCGGTCGACAGCACCGCCGACGCGTTTATCTCGCGGGTGCCTGTCACGGCCAGTGTCGGCTTCGATTGAATCGACACCGCCAGCAACTTGCCGCGCTCGTCCCAGTAATACAGCGTCCGCCCGTCACGCGACCAGCGACCGGAGCTGGCGCCACCGTTCGAGATGCGGAGCCTCGCTCCCGTCGACGTGAGCGGCTGCACGTACAGCTCCGGCGTTCCCCCTTCATCAGAGAGATAGGCGAAGATCGATCCGTCTGGCGACGGGACGCCGCTGGTCTGATTGTCGGGCATCACGACGAGCGGCACGGCACCCGCACCGCCTCCGGCGACGATCGAGTAGATGTCACGCGCGGTTGCCTCGTCGCCGTAGGTCGATACCATGAGCGCGTGGTGATCCGGAAGCCAGCGGCCGTCGCCCACGGAGTGACCGAACTGGGCGCGCGACAGGATCATCCGTTCGGGTGCAGAGGCGTCGGCCGGGCGCTCATCGAGGCTTTGCTTTTCGGGACCTCCGATGCGAGCCCACAGCACGTCCTTGCCATCACTCGACCAGGTCGGACGCAGGTTGGTGGCAGACGCGGTCAGGCGAGTGCGTGCCGCGGTGCGGAGATCTTCGACCCACACGTTCTGATTCCACGCCGGCCCCCTCACCATCCCTTCGCCCTCGGAGAATGCCACGTGCGACCCGTCGGGCGAGAGCGACAGGCCCCACAGGAACCCCGCGATGTCAGTGGCCCCGGCACGGCGGCCATCTCCGTCGAGCCAGATCAACTGTTGACGTCCCACTGCGCCGGTGAGATAGATCATCGTCCCGTCGTTGCCGACCGAGAGTTGCGGGTAGACACGATTACCCGAGTTGCTGCCGAGGGCGACGCGCGTCACCAGTGTCCCGCGGCCGGTGACCTGCAGGCGCTTCACGTCAAACGGTTCGATGAACACGTCGCCATCACTGGTCACGCGCAGCAGTTGACCTGACGGGAGGACCCGCCCGAACACGCCGGTCTCCACGACCGCGCTCTTGCCCGTGCTGAACGAGATCGCCTTGATGGTGAGTGGCGTGGTATCGTCCGGAGAAGCCAGCTCCGGGACATAGAGCATGCCGCTCTCGTCAGGAAAGATCGTGAGCGGACGGGCGGAGTAGCCCGTGTCGGCGCGCGGCTTGAGCAGCGTGTCGAGCCGCCCGCTTACTTCCCGGCGGATAATGATGCCCTTGCCGCCGCGCGGGGCGTAGTAGATCGCTCCGCTCGCACCCCACGTTGCCTCACGGGCGCCTGCGAGGGGTACAACCTGTCCGCCGTTCGCCGTCACGACGTAGCTGAGCAGGCCGGTACCGCCGCTCACGCCGATCAGGATCGAGCGCCCGTCGGGCGACCATTCAACTGACCCGGTGCCCGTGGTCCCGGGAACGGGCGTCCCGTTCAGCGCGTCAAGATGCCGGATCCAGAGCTGCGTCTTGTTCGCTGTCGCTCCCGGACCGACGTAGGCGAGCTGCGAACCGTCCGGTGACACCGCAACCGCAAAGCCGTAGTAGAGCGGGTGCGGCTCTTCGCCCGTCGGAAATGCCATCGCGACGCGCGTCACCTGCTGTCGCGGCGCCACCGGACGCAACCAGCCCGCTGCTGCCACGATCAGCGCAATCACGGCAATCGCAGCCAGCATCATCGTCGGATTGCGCGGCGACATCGACCCGCTCGATGGACGCCGCGTCGCCGACGGCCTCGCCCCGGTGCTCGCGAGCGCGGCGCTGAACTCCGCCGCCGTTGCAAACCGATCGGCCGGGAGCTTCGCGAGCGCGGTGAGCACCGCGTCTTCCACCCCTGGAGGCACTGTGTCGCGCACCGTGTGGATCGGCGTCGGCTTCTCGGTCATCACCTTCGCCACGATCGCCTGCACGCTCGAGCCGGTGAACGGCGGATCACCGGCGAGCATCTCATACGTCACCGCGCCGAGGGCGTAGATGTCGCTGCGCGCGTCGATCGTCTTCTCGCCCATCGCCTGCTCGGGCGACATGTACTGCGGCGTTCCGAGGGAGAGACCGGTCTGTGTCATCCGCTGGCCGCCGGCGTGTTGCACCGCCAGCGCGATGCCGAAATCGGCGACGAGGGCGTGCCCACCCTGGAGCAGGATGTTCTCGGGTTTGATGTCGCGGTGGATGATGCCGAGCGCGTGCGCCGCGCTCAGCGCGTCGGCGACTTCGGTCGCGATCCGCACGGAGTCGGGGATGGGCAGCACGCGCTCCCGCGACAGGCGGCCGCGCAGCGTCTCGCCGGCGACATACGGCATCACGTAGTAGAGCAGGCCGCCTGCATCGCCACTATCAAGCAGCGGCAGGATGTGCGGATGTTGCAGCCGTGCCGTCGTGCGGATCTCGCTCAGGAATCGTTCGGCGCCGAGTGCCGCGCCGAGGTCGGGATGGAGCACCTTGATCGCGACATCGCGGTCGTGCTTGATGTCGTGCGCGAGATAGACGGTGGCCATTCCGCCCTGACCGAGTTCGCGGTCGATCGTGTAGCGATCGGCGAGCGAGAGTTTCAACTGCTCGATGGGCTGGGTCACGGCCGCCGGATCTCCATCAGCCAGATATCGCTCTGCCGCTCGTCCGACGCGAAGTAGATCCGGCCGCCGCGCACTTCGAACGTCCCGCGCGTCGACGTATGCTCCGGGTCGAAGCGAACCAGCTGCTGGACGGCGCCTCCATCGGCTGCAATCGCATCGATGAAGGCATTCCCGTTGGCATCGTGAGTTGTGAAGAAGATCCGGTTGCTGCCGGCCCATCGGGCAATATCGGCGTGCGGGTTGCCCGGAATCGCGACATCCATGACGGTCCGCACCGGCCCCGAATCGACCGGCACCACCTGCAAGCTCCCGCCTGCCCGTTCCATGCCGAAGAGCAGCAGGCGCCCGTCGGGTGACCAGGTCGGATTGATGCCGTGGTCAACTCGATGTACCGGCTCGCCCCAGTGTCCATCGGGCCCGCGCCGGACGATCCAGATTCCGCCGGAAGCCGCGAGGTCGGCGAACGCAATCGCACGGTCGTCAGGGGCCCAGTTCGGCTGCGCCTCCTGCATGGGAGAGTGGGTCACCCGTTCGACACCGCTCCCATCGAGCTGCTGGACGAAGATGTCACGCGATCCTGACCGCCACGAATGGAACGCGAACGACTTGCCATCGTGCGACGGAGCCGGCCAGAAATCGTCCGCCGGATCGGTCGTCAGTCGTTCGGCACTCCCGCCCGCCACCGGAATGCGGAAGATGTCGTCATTCCCGGTGAGGTCCGAGTCGTAATACAGCCATTTGCCATCGTCCGACGGATTCAGTTGCTCGATGTATTCGTTGGCATTGGTGATCCGCACCGCGCTGGCGGTCGTCGCTCCCGGCCCCGTTGGCACCGGCATCGACCAGGCGGTGGTGCGGGCGGCGTACAGTGAGTACGCCAGTTGAGCCCCGCCGTGGGAGATGGCGATGGTGTGCGCTCCCAGCCCCGCGCTCAGCCGGACCGGTGTACCATCGACGCGGCCGTTGCCGCGCACTGCGACAGCGTAGATGTCGCGCGGTCCGTCCCGATTGGAAATGAAGTACAGCCACGCGCCGTCGGGCGACCAGACCGGACTGGTGTTGAGCGTTGTCGAATCGGTGACGGTGATCAGTTGGTGGTCGCTCACGCGACAGAGCACGATCCGCGCCGGCGAAAGGTTGGCAAACGCCGATCCATCCTGTACGTACAGCGCGTCACCCGAAGCGCAGGCGATCAGTGTGCCACGCGGTGACCAGCTGCACAGCGTTGGCTCGGCCATTCGGGCGAGGCCGTGCACCGATCCGTCTGCCTCGCGTACCAGCAGCGAATCGCCTCGCGCGAATGCCATCCGCTTCCCGTCAGGCGAGAATGTCACCGACGCGATCGGTGTCGTTGGTGTCGCTGGAAGCTCCGGGCGCGCGGGACCGCCTCCTGCGGGAGCGCTGAAGACGCTTCCGCCGGAGAGGTAGACGACGCGGGAACCATCGGGCATCCAGGTTGGAAGCGATTGCGTCGCCGAGGTGTCGTCGGTGAGAGGGATCGCTCGGCCGCCGGCCACATCGCGCACCATGATGCGAAAGCGCGAGGCCGGCCCTGCCGCGTACGCGATCGAGTGGCCGTCGGGTGACAGCGCCGGCTCCACTTCGAGGCCGGCGTCCCAGGTGAGATGCGTTGCGCGCCCGAGCACGCCCGGTCCGGCACTCGATCGATGGCCGCCGAGACGGCTTCCGGCGAAGAGTCCGGCAACTCCGACGATCACGACTGCGGCGAGCCACAGCCACGGCGCGCGCGAAGCAGGGTGTGACAGCACGCCGCGCGGGCTCATCGTCTTCCCGCTGCGATTCGAAATCGCGGCGGCAAATTCGGCGGCACTCGCGAAGCGGTCGGCCGGGAGCTTCTCCAGCGCCGTGAGCACGGCGTCTTCGACGTATTCCGGCACACGAGGGCGCCGCGCGATGATCCTCGCCGGCTTCTCGGTCATCACCTTCGCCACGATCGCCTGTGCCGTGCT